>CAZUTB010000305.1:0-3312 GCA_964622905.1 uncultured Oscillospiraceae bacterium
CGAAATCGGAGGGCATAGTTCCGCCGGAGGGCATTGTTCCGGTGCCTGTGCCGGTGCCGGTCAGCCCCGTTATGCTCGTCGTGGTCCTGCTTGAGGATGAGGTTGAGGAGGATGCAGTACGGCTAATCATAACCACGTCGCCGATGCTCAGTCCGGAGCGAACCTCGGTGTAGCTGTCGTTGGAAAGTCCGGTTGTGATATAGGTCTTAACTCCGGGCGTTCCGTCGGTGGTCGGCTCGGCGCTGTAAAGGTAAACGAAGTCGCCGTTCCTGTCGGTGTAGATGGCAGCTATCGGCACAAGCGCCGCGCCGCTTACTCCGCCTGTCGTTATCGTAGCCGTTCCGTTCATGCCTATCTTGAGCTGCTCATCCGCGTCAATCGAGAGGGTTACGCTGTAATTGGTAACGCCGCTTGAGGATGTTCCGAGCTGAGAAATATAGGAAACGGTAGCGCTGTAGGTCTTGTCTGTGATAGCGTCCATAGCTATCTCCGCGCTTTGCCCAAGAGAAACGGAGGTGATGTCAAGCTCGTCGATGCTTACAACCATCTGCTTTGCCGAGCCGACATAGAGCGTGGTGAGGGAAGTGCCTGCTGCCAAAGCCGCGCCGCTTTCATAATCTATTGTAGAGGCAATTCCGTCGGCGGGGGCGAGGATTCCGCCGTTATCCTTAACCTCCTGCGCCGCCTTAAGCTTCGCCTGAGCAACGTCGCGGCCTGCAACGGCTGAGGTGTATTCGGCGGAAGGGGGAATGTTGGTTATGTAGGCAACGTAGCTGGAGGAGCTTACCGTCTGGTTAACCTTTACATACACCTTGGACACATAGCCCTCTATGGTGCTTGTAAGATAGTACGGCATATGAATCTCCGCCTGCGCGGTTCCTAAAATGATTCCGTTGCTCACAACGCTTATGTTTGCGCCGGGGAGCGTTGAATAATCGGGGAAGGTTATCGTCGCAACTCCACTGTCAATGCTCAGCACCTTGCCGGTATAGCTCTTTTCGCCGTCCATAAGCGAAACGCTGTCGCCAACCTTGGCGTTGCCCGCGTCAATCCTGATGCTCATAAGCCCGTCAAGCGAAATTGCCGATATGTAGAGGTTTTTCGCCATAGAGTCCTGAAGCATATCGCCCGCCTGAATCGTTATGCTCTTGATTCTTCCGCTTACGCCCGCCTTAATGGTGTCGGTCGTTTCGTAGTTGGAGGCAAGGCTGTAAATGGTGCTGTTGCAGTCTGCAAGCTCGGTTGCAAGCGTTGAGATTACGGAGCTCAGCGCAACCGTGTCAACCTTGGCAAGCAGCTCGCCCTCCTTGACCGTCTGCCCCTCCTGCACAAGAATATCGGAAAGGGTCACGTCAAAGTCTAGCTTTACGTTTTTCTTGGAAGATATTGAAACGCTGCCCGTGCCGGATACGGACTGCACAAGGTCGCCCGCGATAACCTGCGCTTCGGTATACGCTACCGTAGGCGTCGCGCTCTCGCTCTGCTTTTTCTGGTACAGGTAATACGCACCGTAGCCGATGCCGCCAAGAATCGCCAGCGTCAGTACAATCGTGATAATTTTCTTGAAGACCTTCATTGTATTCCTCCCGCATGAATAAGTTTTGCTGCCCAGGCGGCTTTCGCCTGACTACGGTATTTATGGTACATTATGAATGTTTAATGTTCTTGTACGGGAGGTGAAAAACAGGTGAACCTTTTTAAGCTTCGCGTCTGCTATGGCAGACGCTCCGCTTTCGGCGCAAGTGCGCGGAGCTTGCTTGCGCCGGTCTCCAGCGTTTTCCTGTTCGGTTTTCAACCTCACGGTCGTAAAAGCTGCAAGGAAGCGGGATAGATACCGCTCCTCGGGGCGGCAAAGCTGACAACTGCGGATTACAATTAAGGGGTTCCCCCTTAATAATCCTACTTAAATTGGTGACATTTATGCTGTTGACAGGTTTTTGAATGCTCCGTCACTAGTAGGGGAAAACTGTGTTTTCCGCCCTGCTGTGCGTAAAACAATGTATGGGTTATGTACAGGGAACGGTGGGTGAACGAAATTCGCCCCTGCGGTAAAATATGGTATTATATCCTGCTGATTCTGTTGCTGCCATTGTTGTTTGTGCTTACAGAAAAACTTGAATAACCAAAAACAGGGTAGGGACGGATTCAATATCCGCCCGAACCTGTCGTGATAAGCACTATGTTTATGGTACTTAGAATACCAAAATATATCACCGTCGCCCGTAGGGGAAAACTGTGTTTTCCCGCCCTGATGTGCGTAAATACAAGCTTTGTGAACTGTGCTTTCTTATCGTAGCTCACATGTGAAACCCCCATAATAACAGCGCGGGCAACTGCTTGCCTGCGCTGTGCATTGTTATGAAATTATTTTAATCTCTGTATTAAATCAGTTTCTATCTCAGCCGTTTGTCATCGCTTCCGGCAGCAGAAGTCCTTTATCGAATTCGAGGTCGTCCTTCTTTGCCCATCCGCACACATAGATTCCGTCGCTTGTCCTGCACTCTACAAGAACGTATTCGTCAGCCTCTTGAATATAGTAGTCCGTACACGATGTATAGCCGTTTTCGTCTGTGACGGCGCCGGCACCGCAAATAGTGAGCTTATCGCCCTTTTTCAAGGTCATATATGGGGCTTCCGTGAAAGGGTTTGTCATATAAACCGCCGTATCGCGCTTGACTTCGCCTTCCGTGCTTACGCCCTTTGTCACCTTTTTTGCTGTTGCGCTTGTGTCGATAAAGCCGTAATCGTAGGTAAACGGCTCCCACCGGTTTATTCTCACCAGATACCTTGAGCCGAAGACTCCCAGCACGCTGAACTCAATCGCACGAATCACCACGCTGTCGGTGCTTGTTTCTTTTGCGGTGCTGTACAGCGGCGCTGTACTGTTTTTAAGCTCCGTAACCGGCGGAACGTAAGCGTCATAGCCTGCTGAATAATAGCCGAGATATTCCTTATCAATGTAGCCTATAACCGAGCCGATACGTATTTTCTCCCAGCCGTCAGACTCCACGTGGTTGTCAAAAAGCCTGTTGACCGTGACCCCCGCGAAGAGCTGCCCCAGCTTGTTCGAGTCCTTTGACGGCGCCGCCCTTACGTTGACACTATCTGCTGTCGTTATCGCGGTAGCATAATTATCGCTTTGCGTTATTGCCGTTGACGAGGCGTAGCCGTATACCTTGTCTCCGTTTGCCTCTATCTTCATTATATGGAGCCAGTTGTCGTCAATCGTGCCGATAACGCGCAGGGAGTAGCCTGTGTCATTGGTTACTCTGCATATTTCCTTCGAGCCTGCCTTCGGCTCGGCATAAACGC
>CAZUTB010000306.1:0-3290 GCA_964622905.1 uncultured Oscillospiraceae bacterium
AAATAGACGGTGAAGGCGGGGTAGACCCAGCGGTCGATCCCCGGCCATGCGCGCTTCTGGCCGCCGCGGCGGTCCAGCCGCTCGGCCGGGGCGCCGTACCGGGCTTCCACGTCGGCCATGCGCAAGCCGCGCGCGGGCAGGTTGAGCTTGCCTTTGAGATTGAGGGCAAAATGGCGGCGAATACAATGGGTTCATCCGCGCAAAAGCAGCCCGATTTCCAGTCAAAGCTGTATAACCCCGTTTCATTTGAGGAGCTAAGCACTCTTTCGCCGGTTTTCCCGCTGTCACAGCTCGTGCAGGAATGCGTTGACATGGGCGTTAACACCTTTATTGTGATAGATAAGGACGACCTGGCGACGATGAACGAGCTGTACACCGAGGAGAACCTCGAGGCGTTCAAGGCATACTTCCTCTGCCGCACGCTCTTCACCGCCGCCGAAACGCTTGACCAAGAGTGCATAGACATACGCGACGAAAGCCGGTCGGCAATAGGCGGAATGGAAATTCATACCGTTATTTCCGATATGGCGTACTCTCAGTGCAGCACCTTAATGAGTATGTCAATGGCGAAAATGTATTGCGACGAATATGTAACCGAGGCGGACAAAGACAACATACGCAAAATAGTTGAAAATGCGCTTGCATACTACCGAGTGAAGCTAGAAAACAACGACTGGCTGAGCGCGGAAACCCGCGATAAGGCGCTGGAAAAGCTGGACAATATCGTTATCAGAGTAGGAGCGCCCGACGACTGGACGCCTTATCATCTTGATGAAGCAGCCTATCTGCCGGTAGAAAACGGCGGAAGCCTTTTGGCAAGCACGCTTGCGCTTGGGGCGAAATCAGAGAGCGACACGCTCAAGCACATCAACGACCCCGTTATTCGCGAGGATTGGACAAACAATCCTATTGAAGTTAACGCCTACTACGGCTTTACCGATAACTCAATCAACATTCTTGCCGGTATAATGGGCGGAATTTTCTATTCAAGCGACGCTTCGGAGGCTGAGCAGATGGGCACGCTCGGGGTAATAATAGGTCACGAGATAACCCACGCCTTCGACACCTTGGGCAGTCAATACGACAAGCTGGGCAACCTTGCAAACTGGTGGACGGACGAGGATCGCGCCGCCTTCAATGCGCGCACAGCCAAGATTGAAGCCTATTACAGCAGCATTGAGGTGCTGCCCGGAAGGAATGTTGACGGGCTTCTGACCATAAGCGAAACGGTTGCGGATCTCGGCGGCGTAAGCTGTATGCTCTCCATTGCAAAAAGCATTGAAGGCTTTGACTATGACGAATTCTTCACCTCCTTTGCTCGCCTCTGGCGCGGTCAAATGCCCGCCGCTTACTTTGAAACGTTGCTTTCAGACGTTCACGCGCCCTACCACCTGCGCACAAACGTAAACGTTCAGCAGTTCCAAGAGTTCTACGACACCTACGGCGTCAAGGAGGGCGACGGTATGTACCTTGCGCCCGAGGATAGGCTGTCGGTGTGGTAAAGCAGCCGGAGGAACAGCAATGCTTACATATTCACATAAAGCTTATTCATATAAGAAAAGCACCCGCCGGCAAAAGCGGGTGTT
This sequence comes from uncultured Oscillospiraceae bacterium, assembly GCA_964622905.1. GTDB lineage: Bacteria > Bacillota > Clostridia > Christensenellales > Aristaeellaceae > STF2-37. Next base: position 1,587 of record CAZUTB010000306.1, read on the forward strand.
TTTCTTATGCAGACAAGATTATCAGCATTAGAAGATTATTCGCATTGAGAATTATTTACCTTGAAAATTGTTCACAAGCGCATATCCGTTTCGCATTAACGCAGCGCTCTCACGAAAAGCAGTCAATCCTGAATTTGAAAACGCCCGGAGCCTGCGTGCAGCCAGTGAACATACGCTCATCGCCATTTAGGTTTCTGCCGCGCACAAGCTTTCCGTTCTCCGCATAATACTCGTACTTATCGGAAATGAAAACCGTGCCGCTCTTTCCCTCGCCGACTTCAATCGTCAGGGAGCTGTTCACGCCGAAGAACATGAACTCATTCCTTCCAAGCTCAATAATCATACCGGCAGCGTGAGGAGTGTTAGCGTCCGCACTTCGATAGCCATAATTTACCCTGAAGCGATAGCCTTGAATATTCAGCGTTTCAGCCTTATTGCGTATGCTGCCGGATTCGTCGAAGGTTTGGTCAAGATAAGCATGAATGCGCCCCTCGCAATGCGCCTTTCTTACATCCTTCCAGATTGCCCATGCCAGCTGATACGCCTGCCGCAGATACTGCCCCGCAAGGTTAGCATTTCCCAAGCGATAGCCTGAAAAGAACGGATCAAGCGGGTTTTCACCCATAAACAGGCGCTCGATAGCAAACGGATTGAAGCCCATGCAGTTATGCTTGCCAAGCGCATAGATGAAGTTTGAGCAGGCGTCCTTATGCCCGCCGGTTTCGGGAATGAAGAGCGGATTTTCTTCCGTATGGTACGCATCTACAATCCGCTTAAACCACGGAACATAAATATCGGGGCTGTAAAAGTCTATGGACGGCGTGAATTTCATCCACATATCAAACACAAGAGCGTCGGGCGCGCCAATCGGTCTGGAGGCGACATATTCCACCACCGAATTGACAAACATAGGCAGCGGATAAACGGCTTTGCCGGCGGAGGCTATCATTTCGACAGCCTTCGCATAATAATAGGACATGAAATTATCGCATACGCGCTCGCCAAAGGCTTCCGACCAATTCCCCTCCACATGGAACGCCGCCGCGACCTCGTCGGGAATTTCATTTGCAAACGCTTCGTTCGCCTTTGCGCAGAAGTCCCTGTCGTTATCCCAAGCGCCTATCTCGTTCTCAACCTGCACCATGATAACGGTATGGCGCTCTCCGTCGTACTCCCTGATATGCTCCATCAGCTTCACGAACGCGCGCCTGTCCAAATCAACGGCTTTCTCACAGAAGGGCGAAATTGTGTACATCGGCTTTCCGTTTACGCCTTCAAAAAGGAAGTACAGCTCATGGTTATTCTTGAGCCACTGCGGAACATAATCGGAGGAGCCGTTCTTCCAGATTCCGAACCACAATAGCCCTAGGCGCACACCCTCGCGGCGAGCCTGGTCTATAACTCCGTCCACCAAATCAAAGCAGTATTCGCCCTCCCGAGGCTCCAGCATTTCCCAATAGACCGGAGTAAGATAGAAATTCCCGCCGAGCTGCCGCAGGGACGGCCATACAACCCGCTCCATATACGCTAAATCGGAGCCGGATGAATTGTGCAGTTCTCCGCCGAGCGCCAAAAACGGCTCGTCGTCCACCATCAGGAATTTTCCGCCCTTGTCCTGAGCAAGATGTGGTATAGTGCTCATAATTACCTCCTGTAATTTTGCTTAAGCGAGTTGACATTATTACATGATTACGCTTTAGGTCC
>CAZUTB010000307.1:0-3282 GCA_964622905.1 uncultured Oscillospiraceae bacterium
AGATCCTGAAGCATTTCAACGTCATCAGGGTCAACCGCCTCGGGCTTTATTGCAAGGCTCAAAAGCTGATGCTTTCCGCTCACCTTTACGGTAACGACTCCGCCGCCCGCAGAAGCCTCATACTCCTTCTCGTCAAGCGCCTGCTGAGTATCCGTCATCTGCTGCTGAAGCTTCTGAGCCTGCCTCATAAGCTGCTGCATATTCGCTCCGCCGCCGAAACCGCCGAAATTTCCGCCCTTTGCCATAAGAAACAACCTCCGCAATATATGTTAATTGTTTACTCTATTCCCAAAGCCGAATCAACCTCAAGCCTGCCCGAAACGGTTATGAGCCTCAGTTCCGGCGCCTGCTCGTTATCCTCAATATTCTTCATCTTCACCTGCGCCTTGACGGAGCGGGTGACAACGTGCAGCTGGCGCGAGGCGGCGTAAACGTGAATCTTTCCGCTGACGCTCCTTGCCTCCATCGTCACAAAGGGTTTTACGAACACAAGCTTCTGCTTTCCCGCAACCGAGCTTGTCTTAACAAGGTCAAAGGACGCGTCCTGAACGTCAACCTTGCCGTTTACCGCGCGAATCTTGAGACTCTCGCCCGAAAGACTGCCCGCGCAGATTTCGCCGGTAACGCTCGCCATTCTTATCTCGGAAGCCGCAACGGAGGTAACGCGCAAATCGCCGTTAACCGTATCAACGCTGAGCTTGTCCGCCTTAATTCCGCGAACGGTGATTAAGCCCGTAATGGTGCTGAGCACCACGTTTCCCTCAAACTTTTCGGGCATACGCAGGCACACCTGCATCCACTTTCCCTGCATAACGTCAAGGGAAAGCCCGAACTGCGGCTGCTCTACGGTGAGAGCGCCTTCCTTGATGGCAATCTGCATCTCGTTTACGGAGCGGTCATCGCCCGCAACAAGCACCTGTATATCGTCTATATCGGCAGTCACCGCGCTGAGCTGCGCCCATGCGAGATGCACCTGCACCTCCTTGATTTCCGCGGCAGCATACCTGTTGTTTCTTTCCATGGTAAGTTCACCTCCGTACAGTGAATTGTACCATGACAGAGTGAAAAAAGCAATTATAAGGAGCGTGGCGGCGGAAACGTTACACAATATACACAACATCTCCGCCGCAGGCTGTTACCTATATGGCTGTTTACGTCAGCGAGGAGGCTAAAAGCGCGACCATTACGGCGATATAGCCTATCGCGGGAAGCCAGAGCAGCACGGGCGACGCGCGCTTTGTTCCGCTAAGCCCCATCAGCGCGCCTAAGAGCGAGCCGATAAGCGAGGCTGCGGCAAAGGCTACGGCTGTTACCCAAAGCTCCAGAGCCATAAGCCCAAGCGCGGCTGACGGGAACACGGAAAGCGCCGCGAGGGACAGGCTTAAAAGAAGCGACATCAGGGGAGGCATTGGCACAGGCTTCGCGGGGCAGGCAGCCGGCTCCGCTCTCACTGCCGAAACGGAGCGGATAAAGAGCAGCAGCGCAAGCGCCATAAGCAGCGCAGCGGCAAGCACCAGCGCCGCGCCTGCGCTCAGGACGCCAAGCAGCAGCCCGCCCAAATAGGCGGCAAGCCCCGAAAACAATGCGGGAAGCAGAAGCGCCAGCAGCGCGGTTAAGGTTGTCGGCTTAAAGCCGCTTCTTCCGCGCCTTACGCCAAAGTAAAACGCGGCAATGGCAAACAAAAGCGCACAGACTACAAGGTATATCAGCATATCGTTCGCTCCTTTCGTAAGGCGGCTTGTCAAGGCGCTTTGACAAGCCTTAGCCGTGGGGAAAACAAATAACAATAGGTTTCTTAAAAGCGGGAAAGGCAGTGCCTTTCTTCAATATTTTATGTTCCCTGCGCCGTTAAAGTTCCATATCATTTTTCGCTTTCATATGGTATAATCTATGAAAACATTGATATCGGAGGATTCGCGGATGACCGCATTGCTGATAAGGCTTTTTCTTCATGACGAAAGTCCCGAAGGAAAGCCACAGGTTAGAACAAAGTATGCCGTTATGGGCTCGGGTGTGGGAGTATGCGTAAACCTGCTGCTCTCGGCGCTGAAATTCATTATAGGAACAATTTCGGGAAGTATTTCCATAACCGCGGACGCTATGAACAACCTTTCGGACGCGGGCGGCTCGCTCGTTTCCCTTTTCACCTCGCGCCTTGCCGCAAAGCGCGCGGACAGCGACCATCCCTTCGGTCACGGAAGGATGGAGTATGTCGGCTCCCTTCTCGTAGGGGTGCTTATTCTCGTTATGGCTCTTGAGCTTTTCAAATCGAGCATAGAGGGAATCATAACGCCCGCCGCGATGAACGTTTCGACGATAACCATAATTATACTCGTGCTGAGCATTCTTATGAAGCTGTGGCTGTACATATTTTACCGCAAGGTAGGGCATAAAATAAACTCGGCGCCCCTGCTTGCCGCTTCAACGGACAGCCTTGGCGACGTGTGCGCAACCTCCGCCGTTCTGCTCTCAACCGTGCTTTACCTCTGCTTCGGGTGGAAGCTTGACGGCTATATAGGGCTGCTCGTCAGCCTGTTCATCTGCAAGGCGGGGCTTGACGTATGCCTCCAGACGGGGCGGCAGCTGCTTGGCGAAGCGCCCGACCCGGAGCTTATAAAGACGATGGAGAAAAAGCTGCTCTCCTATGACGGAGTGCTTGGAATTCATGACCTTGTGCTGCACGATTACGGTCCCGGGCGCTGCATTGCCTCCGTTCACGTTGAGGTGGATTCCGCAACGGATATTATGGTTTCGCACGAGCTAATTGACACGATAGAGCGCGAAATGCAGCACGACATGAATATTCCCATCTGCATACACATGGACCCAATAATAACCGACGATGAAACCGCGAACGAGCTGAGAAGCCGCGTTACAGACTTCCTTATGGCGCAGGATCAGCGGCTGACGCTGCACGATTTCAGAATCGTTCCCGGCGAAAGAAACACAAACGTGCTTTTTGACGTTGTGCTTCCCGCAGGGTATAAAAATGAGGAGGTTCTGCGCCAAAGGCTTACGGACTTCCTCCATGTGCTGGATAAAAAATACACCATGATACTCAAGTTTGACGCGGACTATGCGGGAAGAATGGACAGCTGACGCTTGAGCTTGTCAAAAATAATTTTGACAAGCTCTCGGCGCAAGCAGGCTTGCGCCGAATTTGCACCATTTCCTTGTTCGGCATTCGCCTCACGGTCAGGAAATGGTGTAAGGAAACGACCTCCGGTCGCTCCTCGGGGCGGCAAAGCCACCCCTGCGGATTACAAAAGAAGGGAGACCCTT
>CAZUTB010000308.1:0-3281 GCA_964622905.1 uncultured Oscillospiraceae bacterium
GCAAAGCCCGATGATGTCGCCTTCCTTGATTGAAAGCCCTTCAAATTCGCTGTCGCGCACAGCGTAGGTAATCATTCCGGTCTTAACTCTCTGCGCCGCGTCGTTCATATGCTTTTCATTATCGGCTGCGCTTTGGTCAGGCGAGAAAGCGATAGCAGCGGCGATACCCATAGCAACATTCTTTGTGGGTATTACCACTACATTCTTTTCGCTCATCTCGGCTGCCTGCTGAGCGGCAAGAATTACGTTGCCGTTATTCGGGAACACAAATATGCATTCGGCGTTGATTGCCTCTATTGCCTTTTCGATATCCTCAATAGAAGGGTTCATGCTCTGACCGCCGTCAACCACCTTATCAACGGTCAAATCCTTGAATATGCTTACAAAGCCTTCGCCCTGCGCAACGGAAACCATTCCGTATTCCTTCATCTGCGCAGGCTGATTGCTTGCAGTGGAGCGGTCGCGGCGCTGCTGAACCATGTTTTCGATTTTAAGGTTAACCAATTCTCCCAAAGTACAGGCATATTGAAGCGCCTTGCCCGGGTCGTTCGTATGAACATGAACCTTGACAAGCCCCAAATCCCCAACGACAAGCACGCAATCGCCGATTCTGTTCAGGCGGCGGCGGAAGTTATCTATATCTTCCTCACGCGCGTCCTCGCGCAGATTCTGTATAAGGAATTCTGTGCAATATATGAAATTGATGTTTTCGATTGCGTCATGATCGTCTTCAAAGGACGCGGCGGCATATTCTCCGCTGCCGACATTCATCGTGTCGATGCTCTCGCCGCGTATTGCGGCAGAATAGCCGGAATAGATGAGCAGAAGCCCGCGTCCGCCGGAATCGACTACGCCTGCCTGCTTGAGCGCAGGGAGCATATCCGTCGTGCGGCGCAGAATGCTCTCGCCGGTTGTAAGAATGCAGTCAAACAAAGCGATGTAATCATCCGGCGCTTTCGCAGCCTGCTTAATCGCTTCCTCGGCAATAACGCGCGCAACAGTAAGAATAGTCCCCTCTTTGGGCTTCATTACTGCTTTATACGCGGTTTCGGAGCCTGCCTTAAGAGCGGCGGCAAACTGAACGGGAGTTATCTCCTCAACGCCTTCCAAAGAGCGCGCAAAGCCGCGGTAAAGCTGGCTTGTGATAACGCCGCTGTTTCCTCTTGCGCCGCGAAGCGCTCCCTTGGCTACCGCATCGGCAGCCTGAGAAGCGGAGGTATACTCTTTAGCGTTAAGCTCCTTAACCGCAGAACTCATGGTCATGCTCATATTCGTTCCCGTATCGCCGTCAGGCACAGGGAAAACGTTAAGAGCATCAACCGATTCACGATTCTTTTCCAGTATGGCAGCTCCGGCGAGTATCATTTCTCTCAGAAGCAGCCCATCAATTTTCTGTATAGCGGGCAAAAGCGTCGCCTCCATCTGTTAATGAAAGCCGAATAAAAGACATACGAACCGGCTTTCTGTTTAGCCTATTTCAGGCAGCAAAAATCAGATTCGAATGCCTTCCACCGAGATATTCACCTTACGGACAGGAACGCCCGTCATGCTCTCAAGCTTATACTTGACAGTTTCAACGATGGTTTTGCATACTGCCGCAACGGAAATACCGTACTCAACGATTATGAACAGATCCACGTCAATCTTATCCTCGACCATGCGAATCTGAACGCCCTTCGTGAGGTTCTCCCTGCCGAGCCATTCCACAAGGCCATCCTTAGCCCTCTTGGATGACATGGCAACAATTCCGTAGCATTCCAGCGCCGCATAACCGGCCACCTTGAGCATTACATCCTCAGTGATATAGATGGTTCCGATATTGTTGTGGATTTTGCACTCCATATATATCCCCCCATTTTCCACAAAGCATAACCGTGCGGCCATAGCTGCTCCTCGCATTTCAGCAGGAAAGCGGCCATTCGCGCCGGTCTTTCGCAGCCGTAAACGTATATGCGCTAACGGATGCGGGCGAAGCTGTCAGGGTAAAAGCAAAATGCCAATAAGCATAACAGCTTTCGACCGACTATAAGTATACAGGATTTTGCCCTAAAGCGCAACAGCTATTTGTCTGCGTTTTAGGCTGAGGGACGAATGAGGACGATTTTGAGAATTATTTATGCTTGATAAGGGCCTTTATCAGCGCATAGAAACGCGTATTGCAATGTTAAATATCAACGCTTATCTCTTTGTGATAGTATATGCTCTCTGCATGATAAATGTAAACGGTGTTACTATTATAGGTTGACGCATATAAAGCTGTCTGCTGCCAGCGTTAATGACTGACAGAAAGCGTCAGCGTCATGCATCAGCCGAATACGACAGCATAACACATCTGCGTAAGCTCCGGCAGAAAGGAAAAGCACGGACACGCATCCACACGCGTGTGAACAAGCGTCCGTGCTTTTTACCGACTAAGCTGCTTTGTTCGTGAGGCGGCTGTCAGCCGTCTATAGTTGAATTCTTCTCATCAGCGGAGCGGCGGCGGCGCGGAGTCAAATCGCTGTCTGAATCAGCCTTCTCGTCCTCTTTCTTTTCCGGCTTTTCGCTGCGGCTGAAAGCGTTCTTTCTCTCGGTAGAGCGCTTCTTCGCAAGCGGCTTTTGCTCTGCGCTCTCGGTGTCTGCGGCTTTCGCAGGCTCGGAAGCTTCGGCCGGCTTGCTTTCCGTGCTTTCGGCAGGCGTCTTTTCGGATGCAGTCGCGTTCGACTGGGTCTTTTCCTTAATGCGCTTTAAGAGGTCGCTTACATCCTCGGCAGCCGCAGGCTCTGCCGCTGCGGAAATAACCTCGTCATCCTCGCTCTTGGCTTTTGCCGCTTCCTCTGCGCTCGCAGAATCAACCTCGGCTTCCGGCTCGGAGGTGTAATCGCGCTTCTGTGCGCGCTCAAGGTGATCCATTGCGTTGTCGCTCTTTTTCTTCGCTAAGAAGCGGATTATAAGAGCGGCAGCAAGCAGACCGCCTGAAATGACAAGCAGAACTATTCCGACAATCAAGGCAATTCTGAGCGCGCTGCCGGTGGTTACAAGCGCGGAGGGCATTTCGATATTAGCAGGCATCGTCTGGAGCTGCGGAGGCACTACGGTGATAACGGGAGTGGCGGTGGGCGCGCTCGTAACCGTTCCCAAAGTGAAGGTTATAACATCGCCCGTAAACTCCTTCGTATCGCCTACATTATCCTTTGCGGTAAGCAGGAACTGATATCTTCCCGCCTGCTGAACCGCAAGATCCCTTGTCAGCTCAACACTCTGCCCCGCAAGAAGCTCGTCAACCGCAACAACCTCGTTGC
>CAZUTB010000309.1:0-3273 GCA_964622905.1 uncultured Oscillospiraceae bacterium
TATATCAAACGTGACCTCAATCTGCGGAATTCCGCGCGGAGCGGCAGGAATGCCTGTCAGCTGGAAGCGGCCGAGAGTCTTGTTATCGTAAGCCATCGGGCGCTCGCCCTGCAGAACGTGAATTTCAACGGTGGTCTGCCCATCCGCGGCGGTGGAGAACACCTGGCTCTTAGTGGTCGGGATGGTGGTGTTGCGGTCGATAAGGCGGGTGAAGATATGGCCTTCGGTTTCAAGTCCGAGGGAAAGCGGGGTTACATCGAGCAGCAGAACATCCTTGACCTCGCCGCCCAGCACGCCGCCCTGAATAGCCGCGCCGACCGCAACGCACTCATCGGGGTTGATGCCCTTGAAGGGCTCCTTGCCGGTTACGCGCTTTACGGTATCCTGAACCGCAGGAATACGGGTAGAGCCGCCTACGAGGATAACCTTGTCAAGCTGCGCCGCGGTAAGCCCCGCGTCCTTGAGCGCATTCTTCATAGGCTCAATGGTCTTTTCCACAAGGTCAGCGGTAAGCTCGTTGAACTTAGCGCGGGTGATGGTCATGTCAAGGTGCTTAGGGCCGGTAGCGTCAGCGGTGATGAACGGCAGGTTTACATTAGCTGTCATCGTTCCGGAAAGCTCAATTTTCGCCTTCTCGGCTGCTTCCTTAAGGCGCTGGTACGCCATGCGGTCCTTGGTAAGGTCGATGCCGTTGCTCTTGCGGAACTCCTCCGCGATGTAGTTGATAAGGCGCTCGTCGAAATCATCGCCGCCAAGGTGCGTGTTGCCGTTGGTGGCAAGCACCTCGAATACGCCGTCGCCGATTTCAAGGATGGAAACATCGAACGTTCCGCCGCCAAGGTCATAAACCAGAATCTTCTGCGCCTGCTCCTTATCAAGGCCGTAGGCAAGGGAAGCGGCGGTAGGCTCGTTTATAATGCGCAGCACGTCAAGACCCGCAATGCGGCCCGCGTCCTTGGTTGCCTGCCTCTGGCTGTCCGAGAAATACGCAGGAACGGTGATGACCGCCTGAGTTACGGTTTCGCCAAGGTAAGCTTCCGCGTCAGCCTTGAGCTTTTGCAGAATCATTGCGCTGATTTCCTGAGGGGTGTAGCTCTTATCGTCGATGGCTACCTTTTCTGTGGTGCCCATCTTGCGCTTGATGGAGGCGATGGTGCGCTCGGGGTTAGTAACCGCCTGACGCTTTGCAACCTGACCTACAAGGCGCTCGCCTTCTTTGGTAAAAGCGACAACGGAAGGAGTGGTGCGGGCGCCTTCGGCGTTCGCGATAACAACGGGCTCGCCGCCTTCCATAACGGCAACGCAGCTGTTGGTGGTTCCAAGGTCAATACCTATGATTTTTCCCATGATTTTTTCCTCCTATAAATAAACTGTAAAAATTCTTTGTTGTTTCCGGCATCGCTTATGCGATAACCTTTACCATAGCGTGCCGAAGCACGATATCGCCCATTTTGTAGCCCTTCTGGAATACCTCGCTGACCGTTCCGCTTTCGCCGTCCTCCGAGGGGGCCTGCATAACCGCGTCCTCAAGCGTCGGGTCAAACTTTTGCCCAAGGCACTCGATTTCATGGATTCCGCGCTTTGCGAAGGCGTCCAGCATCTGCTTTAGGGTCATCTTAACGCCGGAAAGGAACTTTTCATCCTCGCTGCCCTGCGCTATCGCCCTTTCGAGGTTATCCACGGCGGGAAGCAGAAGCTTTGCGAACTCTCTCGCTCCGTCCTCAAAGGAATCGGCGCGGGCGTTCTGATTGCGGCGGCGGTAGTTATCGAAGTCCGCCTGAACCCTCTGTGCAAGCGTTAAGTATTCCTCGCGCTCGCCCTTGGTTTTCTCCAGCTCGTCGGTCAGCTTTTGCAGCTCTCCGTCAAGCACCTCCGCCGTTTCCCTTACCTCAGCCTCAGCCTCGGTTTCGATTTCGGATTCCGCCTTTGCTTCCTCGGCGGCGCTTTCGTTCTCGGCTTCGCTGCTCAGCGGCTTCTTCGTTTCCGGCTCCATTCTCTTACTCCTGCCTTCTGCTTTGATATGGTATTTTTTCTTTTTCATACCGTGTCCTCACTGCCGTCCGGCAAAGGCACGTTCGACTGCGAGAGCATATCGCTCAGCTGCCGCCCTATAAAGAGCATTGTCGAAAGCGCCTGTTTATAGTTCATTCGCGTCGGCCCGATGATTCCTATTGTGCCCACCGTTCCCTGACCGACGCGGTAGGTTGCGGTTGCCATTGTGCAGTCATTCATCTCGGGCAGTCCGTTCTCAGCGCCTATGCGGATTGAAAACTCCATCGCTCCGCGCGAGCGCATCAGCTCGCTCAGGCGCTCCTTATCCTCAAGCAGCGATATAAGCGCCTTCGCCTTCGTGACATCGTTGTACTCGGGATAGTTGAAAATATTGCTCGTTCCCGCAACCTTGACGGTTCTCGGGAGGTCGCCGCCCTGAAGCTGATCCATCAGGGTTGAGATGCCGCGCGCTACGTTTTCATTGCCCGGGGCGCGCTTTATCAGCTCCTGAAGTATTCCCTCAACCTCGCCCAGCGTATGCCCCGAAAGGCGCTCCGTAAGCATCTTTGATATCGCGTAGAGCGCGTCCGAATCAAGCGATTCATGCACGCGTATCACGCAGTCGCGAACGATTCCGGAATCCGTAACTATCACCACAAGCGCCGAGGAGCACGAGGTCTGAACCAGCTGCAAATTGCGGATTCGCATCTGCTGCTGCTTCGGGGTCATTACAACCGAGGTGTAATTCGTAAGCTCCGAAAGCGCCTGAGCCGCTGTTCCGACAACATCCTCAATCTGACGGGCGCGAACCATGAAGCGGTCGCGCAGGCGGCTTTGCGTCGCCTCGTCAAGATGGAAGCTGCCAACCAGCTCGTCAACATAAAGCCTGTAAGCTTTATTGCTCGGCACACGGCCCGCGGAAACGTGCGGCTGGTCGAGGTAGCCAAGCTCCTCAAGGTCGCTCATCTCGTTGCGGATGGTCGCGGGGCTTACGCCCATGTCATACTTCTTCGAGATTGTGCGGGAGGCGACAGGAATCGCCGTAACGATATAATCGTCGATAATAGCCTGTAGTATTCTGAACTTCCGCTCGTCAAGCTTCACGCATCCCGCCTCCTTCCGGTGGATTTTCTCTTGTTGTTAGCACTCTCGGTGGTCGAGTGCTAATCAACGATGTAAGGATACCGCACTTAAGGATATTTGTCAATAGCAACAACAAAATTTTCACGAATAAGACACAATTAAGCTGCGCGAACGCGAGCGTTCGCTACGCTTTCGGCG
>CAZUTB010000310.1:0-3260 GCA_964622905.1 uncultured Oscillospiraceae bacterium
CGATATGCGCCTCAAGGTATGGTCCGCGCCGGTAAATGACCTAAACAACTGGGTCTGCCACGGCGACAGCTTCCACACGCGCACCGACGGCGACCATGAGCCGAGCGTTTCCTGGTGCAATGGTGAGCTTTACGCTCCGGACGTTGTCGAAAAGGACGGAAAATACTATCTTTTCGCATACCTTTTCTACGCAAAGGGCTGCGTTGCGGTAAGCGACCGACCCGAGGGTCCGTTCACGCTCTGCTCGAAGTATAAATACGACGAGAAGGAAGCGGCGGAGCAGAAGCGCTATGAAAACGGCGTTTTTGTTGACCCGGGAGTGCTTATTGACGACGACGGACAGGCATACATCTACTGCGGCTACGAGCGCTCCTACGCGGCGAAGCTTGACCCCGACGACCTTTCGCGCGTAATCCCCGGAAGCTACGTTGACAACATTCTTCCTGCGGAAGAGCCCTTCCGCTTCTTTGAGGCTTGCTCGCCGAGGAAGATTGGCGACACCTACTATCTCATTTACTCGCCGAGGCGCGGAAGCTGCCTTGCCTACGCCACCGCGAAAGCGCCGCTTGGACCCTACGAGTACAGGGGCGTTATTATCGACAACGGAATCGACTACCCGGGCGGGAACGACCACGGCTCAATAGTAGAAATTAACGGGCAATGGTACGTTTTCTACCACAGGACGAGCAACAACACGGTTCACTCGCGGCAGGCGTGCGCGGAGAGGATAACAATACTCGCGGACGGAAGCATTCCGCAGGTCGAGATGACCTCGCTGGGCTTCAGTAAGTCGCTCAGCCCATACGCGGCTACCCCCGCCGCTTACGCCTGCGTGTTAACGGGCGGCGCGTATATTAAGCAAAAAAGTCCCTTAACAACCATTATTTCGGGCGTTAAAAACGGCTCCGTTATCGGTTACAAATACTTTGATTTCGGCGTTGATTACTCCGCAACGTCAACGGATATGTACATTAAGCTCCTCGGAACGGGCGAAAACGGCGAGCTTGAGGTGCTGCTTGACGATAAGGAAAACGGCGAAATCATAGGAAAAGCGGCGATTTCCGGCGATGATGAAACGCTTAGGCTTCATATGCGTTCGCTTTCCGGAAGGCACGCGCTTTACATAAGGTTTACGGACAAGCGCAGACAGGACGAGTACGGCTTCGCGGGACGCGAGCTTTGCTCCCTCTGTGAATTCTGTTTTGTAAAATAGCACAAAAATTACGGCTCTTTCTTGACATTTTAGCTTAACGAAATTATAATGTAGCTAAAATCAAGTTTGAAAGAAGATTTGATTAACCGGAAAGTAGGTCTGACGCAATGAAGAGATGGATTGCTCTGATCCTTGCCGTCCTAGCAATTTCGGCGATGTTCATACCCGCGGTCAGCATACATCCCCACAGCCAGCTGGCAGAGGATGTAAGAAACGCGTTCCCCGAGTCCCTCAGCCTTTCGGATATAGCGCTGAAGGGAAGCAGCGCTATGCCGACGGATAAAATTCCTGCTCTCAGCGCGCTTAATCTTCGCGGAATCACCGTTATAATAGGCGCGGTGCTTCTTATTCTCGGCGCTCTGCTCTGCCTAGTCAGAAAGCGCGGAGCGCTGCAAATTGCGGCGATCATGTCGCTGTTCTCTTTGGGCATCTTCCTCTACGAGGCGTTCTACATCACCTCGCTGGGCGATTCGCTTCTCTATCAGCTTCTGATTTCCCCGACGGCGTGGCTGTGGATTCCCGCAGTGCTCGCCGGCGTTCAGGCGCTGCTGATATTCTTTATGATAAAGCCGGAGGACAGCCTTGGGCTTTCCGATAAGGCATGGCGCAGGCTGTCCGGAGCGCTCGCGCTTATCGCGGCGCTGATGATACTGCTCCCCGGCTTCGTATCCGCCCCTCCCGCCGGAATAACCGAAAACGCGGCGGACGCAAGTGCGATGACGATATCCTCATCCGTTCTCACCTCCGCGCTTGCAAAAGAGCCAATCCTTTCCGAAATAGGCGCGAGAACCGGAGCGTTTGAAAACGTGCTTTCCGGCGGGCTGGCTGAGCTTGAGCCGCTTTCGGCGGACGGGAACAATATTTCGGGCGTATTTAAGATTTCCAAGCAAGCCGCCTCTCCCGATGTGCTTTGGCTCGCGGCTGTCGCGATGATAATCCTTTCGGGGCTTCTGGCGTTTATTCCCGGGGTTGACCGCTGGTTCCCCCTGAGCTTCTCGGTTCTCGGAACGGTTCTGCTCCTCATCGAAACCGCTTCGATGCTCACCACAACCTCCGCGGATATGTTCACAACGGCATCGCGGCAGCTTTACCGCTTAGGTCTGGGCTACCCTACCGTAGTTCCGATACTGATGGCTGTTACGTCGATATGCGGAAGCGTTGCGGCTGTATTCGGAGTCAGAGCCGCCAATTCGCCGTATTTTGTAAACCCGATTCCGAAAAAATCCGCTTTGCGCCTTACCGCGCTTGCAATCGGAATCGTAGCGTTTGCAATGCTTGTCATGCCCGGAATCCAGTTTGATTTCTATAAGCCCGGAAGGGGCAAATCCGTTTCGACCGTAATGATGAGCGGTGTGGACGCAGTAACCTTCAATACCCCCGTGGACATCCTTGAGCCTAAGGACAACAAGGGCAAGACGATGTACGCAGAGGAGGCTGACGAGGGCGACTATTCCTCCGCGATGATTACGGACAAAATGCAGAGGATAGCGAGAACCTATCAGATAACCACAATCCTTGTGCTTGCGCTTTCCCTGTGCGGAATAATAGCGCTGATAACAAAGGCGCAGAAGAAGCTGCCGGTGCTGCTTTTCCTGCTTGCGCTGCTGGTAAAGGTTCTTTCCTATATACTTACGGCGGTGGGAATGCCCGCGGACGTAGGAACGGTTGGCGGAACGGTATTCACCTATGTTTCCTTCCCGCTTTTGCTGTTCGCCGCGTTCTTCAGCAATTTCGCCTTCATGGAGGAGCTGCCCAAGAAATACAAGCTCTTCCTGATGATGCTTCCCTTCCTCATCGCCGCCTTCCTGTTCAGCTACCTGCCGCTCTACGGCTGGAGCTACGCGTTCTTCAACTATAAGTTCGGAATTCCCATGAGCCAGCAGGAATACGTGGGCTTCAAGTGGTTCTCCGAGCTTGTTACCAACGCGGGTCACCGAGCCAACATGATGCGCGTTATGAGCAACACCTTCGCGATGAGCGGCCTTAACATACTTACAAGCTGGCTGCCGATGGTGTTCGCGATACTGCTCAACGAGGTTTCCAAGAC
>CAZUTB010000311.1:0-1260 GCA_964622905.1 uncultured Oscillospiraceae bacterium
CGATGTCCTCGCGGTAGGAAAGGATGGGGCTGACCAGCTCGACGCTGTAGTCTCTGCCTGCCTCAACGGCTCTGCCGTTTACCTTCTGTTTGCAGTGGATGCTTCCGTCGCTTACGAATTTCCATTTTCTACCGTCGGCGGCGGTCACGCTGTAGGTACCGTAGCATCCGCCCTCGTAGGCGCTTGTTCCGTTCAGGTGCTCTGCGGCAATGCTCGCCGCCTTCTCGCGGGTGATCCCCGTGAACTCGATTTCGATGCCAAAGTGTGTTGTAAGCATGGTGTTTTCCCCTTTCGCGGTGTGTGTTTTTGTATGCTATATATGCCTCTGACAGGCTGTGATAGCAAGCGTCAAAACACACATATCCGGGATTACTTATTCACACAAAAAGCTAGGCGTTGTCGGCTTCTTTGCTCGCCGCTCTTGCATAAGCGCCGTTGCCTGAGAGATTGCGGAGCAGCAGCTTTCGTGCCTCCTTGTATTCATCCCCGATGAAGCCAAGCCGCAGCAGGAAGCAGCGAAAAGCGTACTTTTCGTTTTCCGTATCCTTTTCCTTGGCTGTGATGCGCTTCTGCGTTTTCGCCATGCCTATAAGCTTGCCGGTGAAGTGGGCGTAGGCGCTTATCTCCTCGGGCTGCGGGAAGCCTGCAAACCACGGGAAGCTGACCATCTCAGCTGTGACCTCGATCGGCAAGTCCTCCACAGCCAGCGCTTTTTTGATGAGTCCAGCTTTGCTTGCCACCAGCAAGCGCAAATTCTCAAGCGCCGCATCGCTTATGTCGCTTCGAGGGTAGGAAAGGATAAGGGCGTCGCAGGGCGTATCGCTCTCGTTAGGAGTGTCGTTCTCTTGCATTGCTTCCTCTGCCGGCTGTTCGGCGGGCTGTTCGCGTTCGCCGGTGAAGCCGCGCATTTCCAGCTCCAGTAAGAGGTGCTCGGTTTGCGAAGCATCGATGCTGTCAGGGCAGTTAAGCGTTCCGTTCTTGTCGATGGTATAGGGTCCGACTTCGTAATAGAAACTGGGCGCGCCTAGGTACTTCTGTGTTTTCAGCAGGATTAGCGCAATGTTCTGTACGAGCGTCTTGCGCTCAGCGCCGGTCACGTTGTATTTTACTTGCATTTTGCTGGCCTCCTTGTTGTTTTGGTAGTGTTATATATGGCTCAGGTCTGCACATATAGCAAGAGAAATATGCTGAAAAGCGCTTGTATTTTCACGGTTTTTCCGATAGGATAGTCTCAACGATACCGTCAAGCACAAAGCAAAC
>CAZUTB010000311.1:1360-3237 GCA_964622905.1 uncultured Oscillospiraceae bacterium
CGCAAGGCTGAAACAGCGTTTGGTCGTTATTGCAGGAGAGCGTAGCGGAAATATCGTCCTGTATAAGAGCGCCTTTACCGCCACCCTCACAGCCGGAGCGTATCTTAAGCGTCTTAGGCGTATCCAAAACGAGCGGCGTATTCATGCCGCCCGTTCCCATGCGACTGGTCAGCGTTTGCACGGTACCGTTTTCTTCGATCTTGCAGCGACCGTCTATGGGATGGTTCTCTATCGCCACAGCGGCGGGTACGACCCCGGCGCGAAGCGTAGGCGACATTTCTTCTTCAAATCCTATGCCGCGGCTTTTTGCCGAATGTTCCGTGCAGAAGCCGGCTGCCGAAAGAACACAGGGCGGGTGATGTGCCTCGGCTCGAAGAGTGCTGGTGACGTTTTCCGTCACATCCATCCTGTTGCCGCCCTGGTCGTTCAACACCATCGTGTTTTCAAACGCAAAGTTGTCTCCGCTGTAGGCGCCGGCATTGCCATTCCACTTCGTTCCGTAGGACGCGTAAAGAGTGGAGGCTACTCTGTCATTACAGCCTGCCGCTCCAGCGCCTTCTTCAGCATATCCGGCAGTTCCTTGCCGCGCGCAGCAGCCCGTCTTAATATCCCTTGACACGCCTTCGCGCTCAAATAGTATTTCTCCGGCACGTTCACCGTTAAGATCTGCGACAAGGTACACGCGGCGACGGCGTTGGGCGACACCGAAATATTGCGCGTCGATAACGCGGTACGCAATGCTCCATCCGTTCCCCATGTATACATCGGCGTAAGACCAGGCTCCTTTTTCAGGCGCAGGCACCTCGGCGGACGGCTCACATATGCCGCAGAACGCTTCGAGCACTGCTTTGAAGTCGTTCCCGCCGTTTGAACTGAAGCAGCCGGGGACATTTTCCCAGACCGCGTATCTTGGATACTCTCCATGTGTCGCTTCCCTCATTTCCCGGATGATCCGTATGGCTTCATAAAAAAGGACGGACTGCTGTCCGCCCAGACCGGCCCGTTTCCCCGCGATGGACATATCGGTACAAGGGGAGCCGAAGGTGATGATATCGACAGGCTCCAGCCTCGCGCCGCTGAGCGTTGATACGTCGCCGTAGTGCTTCATGCCCGGAAGCCGCTTTGTCGTTACGCGTATGGGAAACGGCTCTATCTCCGATGCCCACACAGGCTGTATGCCGCAGAGGATGCCACCGAGCGGGAATCCCCCGGAACCGTCAAACAGACTCCCCAACGTCAATGATTCCTGCAATTTAATACCCCCCTCTAAACGGTCAATCGCTTTTGTGTGATCCGCGAAAAATATAGATTGTTCTATTCGTTTCCGTAGGAGGACTCCTCAAATTTGAGGAGTCCGAACTTAGTGCTTATGAGGAGAGACCAAAATTGGACAGTCCGAATTCGCTGGTCAAACCCGGCTATTCGTCCAGCCCATGTTCCGCCTCCTCATGTAGTCCTGCGTATGGAATGGTGTGTCCATCGCGTAAAAGAAATATGTCATCCGCGCTCCCTGACAGATTTTCGTAGCGTTTCACCGCCACATCCACGAACTTTGGCTCTAGCTCAATGCCATAACAGATCCTGTTGAGCTGTTCGCAGGCAATCAGCGTAGAAGCGCTGCCAAGGAATCCGTCAAGCACAATTCCGTTGGATTGCGTACACTGTTTGATCAGATACGCGATCAGCGGTACCGGTTTGCTGGACGGGTGACCGCATCCATCTTTTTCGGAATCCTTTATGCCGTCAAACTCAAACACTGCCGTCTGCTTCTGATCGCCATACCAGACGTGCTTTCCGTCTTTGCGCCAGCCCCAGATAATTGGCTCCATATTGAATTTCCAGTCCGTTCGCATGAAGGGAGCCCTCGGCTTTTTCCA
>CAZUTB010000312.1:0-3232 GCA_964622905.1 uncultured Oscillospiraceae bacterium
ATCCTCGGAAAGAATTGCGGTGTCAATTTCCTCCTCTATTGCGTGGTAGGAAACAAGAGCGCCGGCACGGGCAGTCAGAACCGGAGTATTCTCCCGCTCATTTCTTGCAAGCGCCGCTTTTGCTATTGATACCGCCATAAGAAAGCGCTTTACGTCAAGCAGCGCGCGCGGGCTTAAGGTTGAGCCCTTTGAGGCAAGCGAAAGAGGCAGAGATACATCCGAAAACTCGATTAGCGGATGCCTGCCCAGATATGTGAGTATCACAAGCGCTTCCTCTGTTTCGTCAAGCGAGCGCTCTATCTCGGAAGCGGTTTCATAAGGGATAAGCTCCGCGCACTTCTTTTTACCCATTTCGGTAAGCGCGAAGGCGGAAAGCATTGCGCGTATTTTCCCAAACTCCAGAACGCGCAGACTTCTCTCAAGAATCATAAAATCAACCTTTCAAGGGGCTGTAAACAGCCTATCACACAGGTATATTAACTTCAAGCGTTTTCATTTTTAGTTTACAAATTATTAATCCGAAATATGGATTTCGGTTATTCCAGCGGACGCTTCTCATGCCCGCTTGTCGCGTTTTGAACAGATATGGCTTCTCCGCTTTCCAAAGCGGCGATAACGCGGCTTCTCTCATCCGTATTTTCGCAGGTCAGCTCCGCAAGGCGCGCGCTTCCGCGCTGCCGTAAATTGATAACGGTAACTGTGCTGTTAAGAACGATTACGCGGCAGCCGCTTTCAAGCCTGACGGGATAAAGCGGAAAGCGGAAGCCCTTTCTGTCCGTGAGCATACGCCCTTCAAGCCCGTTCCCGTTTTCGCACATACGGCAGCCGGTATGAGATTTATTGCCAAGAGCCGCATTCAAAGGGCAATGCCGCAAATGCATAAGTCTCTCGCGTCCGTAGCATTTTACTATCTGCTGAATAGGAGCGCTGACGGCTTCCCTTTGCGCAAAGCTCATTTCAGGCGAAGCGACATACGCGCTCACTCCATATAAATCAAGCGTTTCAGCGGCCTTGCTGTTCGTAACCGGAATTCCCTGACCCGCGATAACCGGCAAGCCGAAATCTATTTCAAGCTGAGCTACGTTTTCAAGCATAACCGCTGAGAAAAGCGCGCTATTCGTAATAAAGTTCTTCAGCGCATTCAGCTCCGAATCGCTTGCTTCCATAGGCATTACAAACACGGCGCCCTTGAGCCTATTATCCTCCGCTGCTTTCACCAGGCTGTTTATTGAGTAGTCACGCGGACAATAGCAGAACAGCGCATTATCCTTAAGCTTTTCGGCATCTCCTATATCAGAGGACATTACAAGAAGCCGCGAGCCAATGTCAAGCTTCGAGCGATTAAAGTTGCTTATAAGCAGCGCTCCGGCTTTGGGGCGCGATAAACAGAACGCGTTTTCACGCTTTGCGGACAGCTCATCAAGCGCTTCACGCCTTAGCTTATTGATAGCAGACGCTTGGCAGAATACTCCGTCTGTTATGAGGCTCAATGAGCCAAAGGAGAATACGGTTCCGCCTGTTTTCGACAGCAGCTTTTCGGCGCTTTCCTGCGAAAGGCTTTGCGTCTGCGCCTTGCTTGGCGCATCTCCGTATACCGTTGCCGACACGTTTCCGTCGGAAGCAGTTAGCTCTAGGCTCTCGCCTACAACAGCCTTAAGGATAAAATCCACCCTTACTGTGCGATTTTCACCGGAACAGCTTTCTCTTGCCGCTTGCAGCAGCCGCTCATCGTCAAGCTTCCATACGGGAGTCTTTGGCTTAACATCCTCGCGAACCCTTATAAGCGCGGTTTCGCCGCTCTCCGCATTCTTTCCCGAATAGATAACATCCTGCTCGCTTCCGAGACGGAATTGCAGCCCATCGCCGTTTGTGAGCGGCTTACACAAGCGAACTCTTGCGAAGCCGTTTTTGCACGAAAGCGTTTCGCCTAAAAAAGTGCCTTCATGGTTAGGCTTGAGCGGATAGATTATATCTGCATCTGATTTTCCCGCAAGATACCCTTCCGTAAAGCCGCCTCGATTGAAGATTTGCAGAAGCGAATTCTCGTCAGGTGCATATTTTTTTCCGGACAGCGCGGCATCAATCGCCTCTCTGTATGCTTTAGTTACTACCGCAACATACTCCGGACGCTTGAGCCTTCCCTCAATTTTCAGCGAAGTCACTCCCGCCTTAAGAAGCTCGGGAATGCGCCTTATCATGCACAGGTCTCGCGGGGATAAAAGATAGCCGCTTGTAACTCCATCAATGGAATACTTCATTCGGCAGGGTTGCGCGCAGCGCCCCCTGTTTCCGCTTCTGTTTCCGACGATGCTGGAAAAGAGACATTGACCGCTCATTGCAACGCAATGCGCCCCATGAACGAAAATTTCAATTTCCAAGCCTTCCTTGGCGCACTCTGCCGCGGCTTCCATGGAGCATTCGCGGGCAAGCACCGCCCTTGTCATTCCAAGGCTCTTAGCAAATCGCACGCCCGCGCGGTTATGAATAGCCATCTGCGTGCTTGCGTGCATACTGAGGCTCGGAAAGCTTTGCGTGATAAGCCTTGCAAGCCCGATATCCTGAACAAGAACCGCGTCCGCTTTCGCGTGGGCTATCTTTTCAAGCAGCTCCTTCGCCTTTTCAAGCTCGTTTTCAAACATAAGGGTATTTACGGTTACATATACCCTTACGCTATGCAGATGCGCGTAGCTGACTGCCTCGGAAAGCTCCTCATATGTAAATCCCGCCGAAGCGCGCGCGGATAAAGCATTACAGCCCAAATAGACCGCGTCCGCTCCATTTTGGACAGCCGCGGTCAATGCCTCCATGTTTCCGGCTGGGCTGAGTAGCTCCAATTTATCTCCTTCCGGGCAGCTTTGTGAACGGGTATTCCTTTCCAAAGGTTTCTACGCGCACAGATTTAAGCCGCTGCTCATCATAAGGACGGTCGTTGCGATCGCGCTTAACATTTACGATTTTGTAGGCTTCATCAAGCCCCTCGGTTATCTTTCCGAAGGCGGCATAGCTGCCGTCAAGGTGCGGGCTTACGCTCGTCATGATAAAGAACTGGCTTCCTGCGGAATTTGGCATCATGCTTCTCGCCATCGAAAGAACGCCCTCGGTATGCTTAAGCTCATTCTTGAAGCCGTTCTGCGAGAACTCGCCCTTAATCGCATAGCCGGGTCCGCCCATTCCCGTGCCGTCGGGGTCGCCGCCCTGAATCATGAAGCCGGGGATGACGCGGTGGAAGATC
>CAZUTB010000313.1:0-3220 GCA_964622905.1 uncultured Oscillospiraceae bacterium
TGGATCTAAGAAAGATAAGTATAATTTAGATAATTATATTATTGAAAGAAAAATCTGAACATGAAAAAAATTTCGGCAATCATCCTTGCGGTTTTAATGCTCTCGCTGACGCTTTGCGCCGTCCCGGCGTTTGCCGCTGAAAGCTTTGGAACAAACGTGCGCGGAATTGAGCGCTGCATAAGGCACTCGATAGAGTGGGCTTTCACCTACGGGAACGCTGAGAGACTCTACGAGCTTTTCGGCGAAACGGTTTCCGACGGAATAGGAAAACCGACAAACGGGCAGCTGATTCGCCTGCTTTCCGATAAAATACGACAAACGAAGAACGATACGGCAAATGCAGGATTCAGTATATTCTAATTCATTTTAGCGTTTACCATTATACTGGCATATATCTCTATTCAGTTATTTATATAGTTCCTAGGCAATGCCGCAGTTTGTTCATGAATATTCGCCGTGATTTCCATTCATTTACGATGGCAGGCATAAAATTATTTCTGTTTCGTGAAGTGTTGCAAATTGACTTTTCTAGGTGTATGATAATCGGGTATGGAGATTCTGTTTTTGCTGCTTGGTTTTGTAGTTGGGTTGTTGCAGTTTGTATGGACAGCCCGAATAGCAAAAGCCCCGCAGCGCGCGGCAAAGGCGCTGTATCTGCTGAAGCTCCCGATATGGGTGCTTGTTATGGTAGGAGCAGCGCTCTATTCAATTAGGGCAGGATTATTCCTGCTTGCGGGAATAACCCTCGCCGCGGTGGTTTTCCTTATTATTTCACGTACGAGAAGTTAACGCCGTTTTTCGGCGCTCTCGCCCGACTTATTGTTTACTACGGGAAGGAGCGATACCAATGCTTCCAGTATACAGCCTTCTGCTTGACGCTGCACCCAAGGCAGCAAGCAAGATGCCGGAAATCAACATAATGCCGGAGCGCGTCAATATAGGCGGCTTCGAGATTGGCGTTTCCGTCTTTGTCGGCTGGGGAATAACCATCTTACTGCTCATTGCACTTTTTCTTCTCAACAAGAGAACCAAGAGCTTCACTGAGCGCCCGAAGGGGCTGCAAAGGTACATGGAGCTTATCGTAGGCGGTATCTACAGCTGGTCAAAGGGCAAGGTAGGCGAGCAGGCGGACAGGGTTGCTCCGGTTGTGCTGACGCTGATGGCGTATGTCGCGGCGGCTACGCTTATCGAGATGTTCGGCTTCCCGCCCGCAACGGACGATTTGAGCTGCACCCTTGCGCTGGGGCTTTCAACCTTCATTCTCGTTAACATCACCGCCTTAAGAGCCTTAGGGCTTAAGCAAAGGCTGAAAAGGATGGCGTCGCCCAACGCGATGGTTTTCCCGATAAAGCTGCTGACGGACTGCGTAGCCCCCTTCTCGATGGCGCTGAGGCTTTTTGCCAACGTTCTGGTCGGCGGAATAGTTATGAAGCTGGTTTACGCGGTTGTTCCCGTGGTTCTGCCCGCGATACTGAGCGCATACTTCAATATCATCGAGGCGGCGATTCAAACCTTCGTATTCGGGCTGTTGAGCCTTAACTATATCAACGAGGCTATCGAATAAGCCTCAAGCCACGGGCTGCAAGCCCATAACGAATACGCGAGTAATTCACAACACTACTACACGGAGGGATGTAAAATGGAAATCGGATTGATTGCTCTCGGAGCCGCTATCGCGGCGCTTACAGGCTTTGGAGCGGCGCTCGGAATGAGCCGCGCAACGTCAACGGCGGTGGAATCCATCGCCCGTCAGCCGGAAGCCAGCGGAAAGATAAGCTCTTCTTTGATGTTCGGTCTGATAATGATGGAAACCACCGCAATCTACGGTCTGTTCGTATCCATCCTGCTTATCTTCGTGCTTCCCGGATACATCAAGTAACCGTAGCCCGCGTAAGGACGCGAGTATCGTAAGCGGGGTGGACAAAAATGGAGACATTTGCAAAGCTGATTAATCCTTCGGATATCCTGTTTCACCTGATAAACGTGGTGATTCTGTTTGTTGCGCTCAGAATTCTCCTCTATAAGCCCGTGCGCAAGTTTATGGATAAGCGTGACAAGGCGGTTACCGATAAGCTTGACAACGCGCAGGCGGTTGAGGACAGCGCAAACGCAAAGCTTGCCGAGGCGACGCAGACCGCCGAGGACGCGAAAAAGCAGGCGGCGCAGCTGATGACAGAAACGGCGCAGAAGGCGCACCAGACCTCCGTTGATATGCTTGAGCGCACGAGGAAGCAGGCGGACGACATCGTCGCGCAGGCTAAGCGTGACGCCGAGGACGAGAAGAACAAGGCGCAGGACGAGATAAAGACGCAGGCGGCAGCGCTTGCGGTGGAGATTGCGCGCAAGGTTCTTGAGCGTGAGGTGAAGCCGGAGGACAACGAGCGGCTCGTTGACGACTTTTTAACAAAGGTGGGATGAAGATATGCAGGAAGGCGTACTTCAAACCGCGATACAGCTTGATGACGCGACGCTGAAGCAGGCGGAAAAGCGTTTTTCCGCATACCTTGGCGATGAGGTTCATCTCACGCAAAAGCTTGATCCAGCACTGCTTGGCGGCGCGCGCGTTCACATTGCTGGGCGCGTGTATGACGACTCGCTTTCGGGTCAGCTTGACGCTATTAAGGACGCGCTCCTCAGCGGAATACACAGCGGCGAAATCGGCTCGCTGGGCGGCAGCGGCGATGAAATGCCCACCGCCAGCGAGGTGCAGGCTGAGGAAGGCGCAGGTTCCGAAAAGACTGCGGCAACACCCTCCGGCGATATAAGCAAGGTTATCGCTTCCGCGCAGAGCGGAGCGTTTCAAGCAGCGCTTTACGAGTTTCAGAGCAAGGTCAACGTAAGAGGCGCGGGAACCGTTATATCCTCCGCTGACGGAATTGTCAGAATCACGGGGCTTGGCGGAGTCAGGAACGGCGAGCTTGTGGATTTCGGCAACGACGTTCACGGAATAGCGATGAACCTTCTTACCGATGAAATTGACGTTGTGCTTCTGAACGGCGAGGAAAAGGTTGCCGTCGGAAACAAGGCGCTCGGAACGGGCAGAGTGCTTTCGATACCCGTCGGCGACGGGATAATAGGCAGGGTTGTAAACCCCTTGGGCGAGCCGCTTGACGGAGGCCCTAAGCCGAAGTATACAGAAATGCGCCCGCTTGAGAATCCCGCACCCGCTATAATCGACCGCGAGCCTGTAACGCGCCCGCTCGAAACGGGGCTTATGGCT
>CAZUTB010000314.1:0-3211 GCA_964622905.1 uncultured Oscillospiraceae bacterium
GCCATTATCATCGCGGTGGGGTATGCAAGCACAAGGCAGATTAGCGTGCAGAGCAGAGCCATCCAGAGCGAGTAGGTCAGAGTGTCAACATTGACTGTTCCGCGCTTTATAAGCGCCGCCGCCTCGGGTCCGTATTGCAGGTACAGCTCGTTTTTCGCGTAATTGCTGTCCCAGAAATGCGCGAAGTTTTCGAGCGTGAAGCTGCCGTTTGAGTTGGTGAAGGCGTAGTAGCCGATAAGCAGGCAGGGCAGAACGGTAAAGATTATCATCCATACCGTGTAGGGCGAGGCAAAGGCGGTCGTGCCTCTGTGCAGATTATCCTTTCCCTTCCGCGAGCGCATGAAAATTATTCCCGCGGTCACAAGCAGAAAGAATGCAAGCACAGCCCATATTGCCCAAGGGGGCATTGAGCC
Organism: uncultured Oscillospiraceae bacterium; assembly: GCA_964622905.1. Classification (GTDB taxonomy): domain Bacteria; phylum Bacillota; class Clostridia; order Christensenellales; family Aristaeellaceae; genus STF2-37. The sequence continues at coordinate 414 of CAZUTB010000314.1, forward strand.
TATTTGATTCATTGCTCAGCCTCCTTTGCGGGAATGGGAGCGGGTTTGTGCATAATGTGAATGTTGAAGGGGATTATGGAAAGCCCGACGCGGCTGCCCTGCGGCTGCATCGCTGTGGAATGCACCTTCCATGTGAACTGCCCGTCGTCAATCATCATTTCGTAATGCACGCCCTTGAACAGCACGGATTTAACCGTCCCGATAAGCTGCCCCGCGTCCTCGCCGACAAGCAGAATGTCCTCGGGGCGGATTACAACGTCAACTGGCTCATCCTTTGCAAAGTCGTAGTCAACGCAGACAAAGTCATGTCCCGCAAAGTTTACCAGCTCATCCTTTTTCATAACGCCGCCGAGGATGTTGCTCTCGCCAATAAAGTTGGCGACAAACGCGTTCTTCGGCTCGTCGTATATCTTCTTAGGGTCGCCTATCTGCTGGATTCTTCCGTCCTTCATTACAACGATGGTATCGCTCATCGTCAGCGCTTCCTCCTGGTCGTGCGTAACGTAAATGAAGGTGATTCCAAGGCGCTGCTGCATATTCTTAAGCTCAAGCTGCATCTCCTTGCGAAGCTTTAGGTCAAGCGCGCCAAGCGGCTCGTCGAGCAGAAGCACCTCCGGCTCGTTTACAAGCGCGCGCGCAATGGCGATTCGCTGCTGCTGCCCGCCGGAGAGCGCGTCAACCCCGCGCTTGCCGTAGCCCTTGAGGTTGACAAGCTCAAGCATAGAGCTGACCTTTTCCTCGATAACCTTTTTCGGCAGTTTCTTGAGCTTCAAGCCGAAGGCGATGTTGTCGTATACGTTAAGGTGGGGGAAAAGCGCGTACTTCTGGAAAACGGTGTTGACCCTGCGGCGGTAGGGCGGCATATTGGTTATATCCTTGCTCTCGAACAGCACCCTGCCGGTTGAAGGGTACTCAAAGCCGCCGATAATTCGGAGCGTCGTCGTTTTGCCGCAGCCGCTGGGTCCCAAAAGCGTTACGAATTCGCGCTTGCGTATGTAAAGGTTCATGTCGGAAAGCACCGTGGTTCCGTCGTATTCCTTTGAGATGTTCTCAAGGTCTATCAGGTGAGTTTCCTCTATCATCGCATTTTCCTCCGTAATCTTTATCAGAAGCTGGGCGGTGTGGAAATCCAAAGCACCCGCGCCTGTGTTTTGCCTGCGTTCTTTATGTAGTGCGGCAGAGTCGGCCGGAGGGAGAAGCTGTCGCCCGCCTTTGCCCGAAAGCGCTTTTGACCTATTATTATGTAGATGCTGCCCTTGAGGACGTAGCCGAATTCCTCGCCCTCGTGCGGCTCGTCCTCAACGGTCTGCCCGTTTTCGTCCATAACCACAAGAATCGGCTCAATAGCGTTCTTCTGCGCGCTCGGAATAAGCCAGGTTATCGAGCCGTTCAGCGTTTCGCCGTCCGTTTTCTCAAACATATCCGTTTGAGTGAACACAACCTTTTCAGGCTCGGATGCAGTAAAAAACTCGTGCAAGTTGCTGCCTAAGCACTCCAGCATATCGGTAAGCGTCGCTATTGACGGCGAGGCGAGATTTCGCTCAACCTGCGAGATAAAGCCCTTGCTCAGCTCGCAGCGGTCAGCCATTTCCTCTTGGGTCAGATTCCGCTGAGTCCTTAGCTGCTTTAGCTTTTCGCCAATGTCCATTCCCTTCGCCTCCCCGCAAGCTATTTCCGTTTCGGGTTTAGCTATTCTAAACTTTCAGCCGCAGCATGAGGTTTAGGAATGCTAAACTCAAAAGCGCAATCCGAAGTTTAGAAATTCTAAACTTCAAATCGCTTGATATTAAACCATACGCATGGTGCTGTGTCAATACATTTTACAAAATATTTTCCGTTACGCTTTCGGCACAAGCGGGCTAGCCCCTTCATTGCTTCCCTAAAGCAGCAATCCGCTTTTATATATTGAATTTCACAAGAAAATAGGTTAAAATACAAGCATAAAACGTTTCACTTAAAAATCGGAGGTGTTCATATGGGTCATTACAGGAATTTTGAGCTTACGGTTTATTGTCCGGCGGGAGAGTTTGTCAGGGCTGATAACGATGAGATAGAAAGGCGGATTGACTTTTTTCAGAGGTACGCTCCGCTTGATAAGGCGTATCTTGAAATGCACCGCGGCGGCGACAATATTTCGCCGGAAAGAATGCGCGAAATAAAGGCGCTTTTTGAAAAACGCGGAATCAAAACCGCAGGCGGCTACACCTCGGTAACAGCGCTTAAGCGCGCGGAAAAGCCTTGTCTTTTGGGCGTGCTTTGCTATACGGATAAGGAAATGCTTGAGGAGCTGCAAGAAACAATAGAGGCGACCGCGAGCGTTTTCGATGAGCTTATCCTGGACGACTTCTATTTTACCAACTGCACCTGCGAAAGCTGCCGCGCTCTTAAGGGCAGCCGCTCATGGGCTGAAACACGAATGGAGCTTATGGACGAGGTATCAAGGAAGTATGTAATAGAGCCTGCAAAGCGCGTTAATCCCGCCTGCAAGGTTATAATCAAGTATCCCAACTGGAACGAAAGCTACCACGAGTGCGGCTATGACCCAATTGTTCAGCATGAAATGTTCGACGGAATCTATACCGGAACGGAGGCGCGCCAGCCGGGAGTCAGCCATCAGCATCTTTCCCGCTATATGAGCTACTCGCTTCCGCGCCTTATGGAAAACCTCGCTCCCGGCAAAAACGGCGGCGGCTGGTTTGATTGGATTGACTGCGGCTACTCGATAAACGGCTATCTTGAGCAGATGTATCTTACCGCGTTTTCGCACTGCCGAGAGCTGATGATGTTCTGCATGACGG
>CAZUTB010000315.1:0-3197 GCA_964622905.1 uncultured Oscillospiraceae bacterium
ATATATCGGGGCTGAGAATGAATATGCTTTCCTCCTCATCTGTCAGGATGGCGTAATTGCCCGTGTAGACGATGTCGTTTCTATGGGAGTAGCCGCCCTGAGTTGCCTTTGCCTCGATGAAATTCGCAATGAGCGACACATCGTAGTTAAGCGTTTTTGCGGTTTCTAGCAGCTTTTTCAGCGCTTCATTGCCGCCGGTTGAGCCGGAAACGGGCAGATGGTCGGGCGAGTTGCCGTAGCCGTCGCTGCTCCAGCCCTTGAGCGCCGCCTGAACGTTCTGTACTCCGTCTTCGGAAAGGCTTTTCAGCATCTCCTCCGCCTGCGGAAGCGTTGTGACGGTGCGCGGAGTATCAAAGAGCAAGCCCTTTTCATTAGCGGTAAGAAAGATATCAATGAGAGCGGAAGGCTCGGTTACATTTCTTTCAATTTGCCCGCTGCTCAAAAGGTAATCCCGATAGGCAACCGCCATATCGCTGTAAGACGCGCGCCCGTCATCAAGGAAGAGAATGCGCAGAGCATAGTCCGTTTCAATGGGCTTCTTATCATAAATTTTGAAGCTTCTGTCGGTTACGCGCTTATCGTCAAAGCCTCTGCGGTAGAGGAAGTTGGCGAAAAGATAGTTCGCTCTTACAATCTTATTGGAGGGGTTTAAGGATATCTGCGACGATTCCGCGCCCTTTTCGATGGCGCACACAACGCCTTGTCCGCCAAGGTTCATTCCGAATACCGGAAGCAGAACCTCGGGTGAGCGGGTATCGAAAAAGCCCAGCAGCGTTTCATGCTTTTCAAGGCTTCCGTACACGCTGTACAGCTTCGTTTTTTCGCCCATATGCGCGTTGTCCGTAAACTGCATCAGCGCGCCGCTGCCGTCGGGATAGAAGAAGAAGCCGTCCGTCCAGTCCGAAGCCGAGCAGAAATAGGGCATCAGGTCAAGGCTGACTATTGAGTAAACGCCGTTTTCGTGAATGCCGCTGTACGGCACGCTTATAAGCACGCTGCTCTTATCGAGCGTCACCTCAATGTCAAGCTCTATCGAGCAGGAGCCGAAAACGTAATGAAGACGAACGCCGTTTTCTATCTTCTCATAGGAAGCCTCGAACAATTTATCCGCCAGAATTGCCATATTGTTGATGGAGCCAAGCCCTTGATTGAGATTGGTGTAGTTAATCATGAGCATGGAGGACATCTTTTTCTTTATGGTTGCGTTAATCTTCTGGGTGCTAAAAAACTCCTCGTCGTTCATAGAGGACGACCACTTGACGCCGGTCTGCTTATCCAGAATCTCTATTCCGGCGCAGTCATTGCTGAGATAGAGCGCAAGACGCTCGTTCTCCGCGACAGGCAAAGCCTCCGCCGCCGCCGCAGGAAACGCGGCAAGCAAAAGCAGCAGCAGGCAAATCAGCAGGCACTTTCTCATATCCATCCTCCTACCCGATGCGGTAAAGCATTTCATAGTACATTTCACGAATCATGCTGACAAACTGCGAGCTGATGGTGAAGAGCAGTATAAGCGTGACCCATATGACCGCCATGGTGAATAAGGATAAGAGCACAACCAGCAGGGTTTTGCGAATCGTGTACCCGTTCATTTCCTTTAGTGCCAGTATCATCAGCGCAACCACCCAAATGAGCAGCGCCGCCTCCAGCGCGCTGTATACGGAAATGGCAGAGCCGTCCAGCACGCGGGAAAGGAGAGTGAGCGGAACGGTAAACAGCACATAGGGCATAAGCGCGTAGGAGGAAAACAAAAGCGTTTCCCGAAACATCGTTTCGCCGTCCAGAATAGTGGTCATAGCGTAGGACGCAAGCACCCATGTAAGCACCGGAACAAACAGCTTGCCGCATTCCAGCAGCAGATTCGCATTGCGAACGGATACCGCGGACAGAGGATAATGCGTTACATAGATTGAAAACACGCGAACCGAGAGCGTAAGCACCAGCATTACAATAACGGGAAGCCAGCTCTGCTTCTTTTCGCGGCGTGACGAAATGTAGTCCATCACCACTATGGGGTGAAACAGCGTCATAAGGCTGAGCTTGATAGCCGTCATTGCAATCCCCTCCCCATCTGCACATCGTCCGCCCATTCATCGGCTTTGCGCTTTGCAAGCGCAAGCAGCTTAACAAGAACAACAATGATGACAAGCGCTAAGGCTATTACAAGAAAGAAATGCTGCCTGAAATACTCGTGGCGGAACTCGGTGAACGCCTCGGAGTAGCCCTCCTTATCATCGGCAAGATAGTAGGAGCGAAGCGCGTCGTCCCAGTTTTCCTGCTTGCCCATAATCTTCGCAACGCCCTGATGCGCCAGCGCATAGTTGCTGTCAACATCAAGCACCTGCTTCCAATAGGCAAGCGCCTCGTCATACCTGCCTTCTCCGTGCAGCGACACCGCCTCGTGTATTAAGCCTATGAACCGTGTCGGGCGGAATATCGTGATAGCGCCGACGGAGTAATCCAGCACGTAGAGATAGCCCTCGCTGTCCGCGGCGATGCTGACGGGAATCTGGAACTTGCCCTCGTTATTGCCTATGCCGCCAAAGCAGCAAAGCAGGTTGCCCTCCTGGTCATACTGATAGATAAGCCCGCTCACACGGTCTACAAGCGAAATGATTCCGTTATTCTCAACCGTGATATCCGCAAAGGACGGCTGCTGATCCTTCCCATCTTCATCCTTGAGTACAAAGCCGTAAGCCTGCTCGGGATAGGTGTTGCTGCCTACGGTATTGAGCTTTCTTATCTGCGCGGTGTTCTGATTGGCGATAATTCCGTAAATCATGTTGTCCGACGCGATATAGAAGTTAGAATAGCTCGCAGGCTCCTGCTTTAAGGTGCGCTCAATCTGCGATTTAGAGCCGAACAGACGAATGAGGAAGCGCGAAAGCGAAAAGCCTACATCCGCAGCGCCGAGGTAGCCCCTGAAATGGTTGCCCTCGTCAAGCGCTATAAGGTTTGCGCCCTTCAGAGCGTAGATGTATCCGGTCTGCGCCGCAAATATCTTCTGCACATCGAAGGTAAAGTTATTGGCAAGCAGGCTCGAATCCGGCTTAACATACACCTTGCGGTCGCTGTGGTCGCTGTAAACCGTGGCGATTCTGAGGTTTCCGGTATCGGCAATCCATATGCTGCCGTCGTCGTGAACATATACCCCGCGAGGCTTGCTGAGCGCAACACCCGCCGCTTCGGTGATTATGTCC
>CAZUTB010000316.1:0-3193 GCA_964622905.1 uncultured Oscillospiraceae bacterium
TGGGGCTTGCGCTTATGACGGGCGGAGTAATACTGATGAAGCTCAAATCCGCTTAAGCTCTGCCTGTTGAGCCGAAGCCGCCGCGCGAGGGAGCGCTAACCTCGCTAAGCTCCTCAAACTCAACCGGCGGCATTTTCTTTACAACACGGAACTGGCATATTCTGTCGTTCATATGTATTTCGGCGTCGCGCGTTGCGTATACGGGCATTCGCCACTCGTCCTTTTCGCCGCAGTAGCTTTCGTCAACTATTCCCATTCCGTTCGTCTGGATTATTCCGAAGTTCCTGAAGGTGGACGAGCGGGGCAGAATGTGCGCCTCGCAGCCCTCGGGAAGCTTGATAACGACTCCGAGAGGAATAAGCGCGGCTTCACCCGCCTTGAGCGCTGTATCCTTCGCGCAGCGCAGGTCAATCCAGTCGCCGCCGTCAATTCTTTTTAGCTTTTCCACAGGCGCTGTGTAGTAAACGGATATCTTCATAAATCACACCTCCGTGCAGGCTTTCGCTCTTAGGATAAGGCGCATTTGCCGCTTTGTCAACGCGCCGCGCGCATTCTCAGCCCTTTCTTCTTAAATAAACTGTTCACCTTTTTTCTTTGTTGTGGTATACTAATTGTTACTAACCTATCCCGAATGCGGATTGGGAACGGAGGGGTTTTTATGCGGAGCATGACCGGCTACGGCAGAGCGACTCTTGAGCGCGACGGCAGAGAGGCGACTGTGGAGGTAAAAACGGTGAATCACCGCTTCCTTGACCTTGCCTTCCGCATGAGCCGCAGCGTTTCCTTCTGCGAGGACGCCATGAAGAAGCTTATCGGCGCGGAGCTTTCACGCGGGCACGCCGATGTGTTTGTAACCTATAAAAATTCGCGCAAGGATTCGCGCGAGCTGAGCATTGACGAGGCGCTTGTAAAGGCATATCGCCATGCCGCCGAGCGCATTTCCGATATAGCCGGCTGTCAGGATAACCTGAAAGCGGTTGACTATATAACGCTTCCCGACGTTGTTGCCATAACCGAAGCCGACGAGGACATGGACGCGGTAACGGAGCTTTTGTGCGGCGCGCTCAGCGAGGCGCTTTCCGGAGTCAACGTCATGCGGCTTGCCGAGGGTGAGAGAATGAAGAAGGATTTGCTCCTTCATATCTCCTTGCTTGAGCAGTTGGCGAAAAAGGTGGAGGAGAAAGCGCCGGATGTGGCGAAAATCCATCTTGAAAGGATGAAGGAGAGAATTGCCGAGCTTGGCGTTCCCATTCCGGACGAGGATAAGCTGCTTTCCGAAATGGCTATTTACGCCGACCATTGCGCGGTCGATGAGGAGCTTGCCCGCCTTTCGAGCCATATAGCCGCCTTCCGCGAAATGGCGGAAATAAGCGAGGCGCAGGGCAAGAAGCTCGACTTCCTTGTTCAGGAGCTGAACCGCGAGGTCAACACAATCGGCTCAAAGGCGTCCGACGCGGGAATTACCTCGCTTGTAGTCGGAATGAAGAGCGAAATTGAGAAGATTCGCGAGCAGGTTCAGAACATCGAGTAAGCGAAAATCATCCTATCCGAACGGAGAGTGCGTATGATTAAAAAGGGAATGCTGATGGTCATTTCCGGTCCGAGCGGCGCAGGCAAGGGAACTCTTTTCAAGCGCCTTTTGAGCGAGGACAGCAGCTTTCGCTTTTCGGTATCCTATACCACAAGAAAGCCCCGCCCGACAGAGATTGAGGGAGTGGACTACAAGTATGTAAGCGAGGAAGAGTTCGGCGAAATGGTCAGATCCGGCGGCTTCCTTGAGTACGCTTCGGTTCACGGTCACCATTACGGAACGCCCAGGCGCGAGGTTGAGGGGTACATAAACGCGGGCGAAAATGTGCTGCTTGACATTGACCCTCAGGGCGCAAGAAACGTTATGGCGGCAATGCCGGACTGCGTTACCGTGTTTATTCTTCCCCCGAGCTATAAGGAGCTGCGCAGGCGGCTTCACACGCGCAATACCGAGGACCCTGCCGAGATTGAGCGCAGGCTCGGCAACGCTCGGGGCGAGATTGAGCAGATGCACCTTTACCAGTATGTGCTTGTAAACGATACCGTTGAACAGGCATACGAGGAGCTTAAGAACATCGCGGAAGCGGAAAAACACCGCTCCACACGCTATTTCCCGGAGATACCGGAAGAATAAGGAGGAAATCATATGCCTATCATGGACCCTTCCGTAGTTGAACTTTCCGAAAAGGTTGACTGCCGCTATACCCTTGTTGTGGAAACCGCAAAGCGCGCCCGCCAGCTTGTTGCGGGCAGTATGCCCCTTATCGACACCAAGGACGGCGATAAGCCCGTTTCCATTGCCGTTAAGGAAATTGACCGCGGGCTGCTCGGCTATGAGCGTCCCGAGGGCGAGTATGAAGGCTCCAACGACGTGCTTACGGACGTTATCGGAGGCTGAAAACATCATGCTTAAGGGCAAATGCGTTGTTTTAGGGATAACGGGCGGAATAGCGGCATATAAAGCCGCCGAGCTTGCTCACCGCCTCAAAAAGCAAGGAGCGGACGTTTATGTCATTATGACTGAAAACGCCTGCAAGTTCATTGCGCCCTTAACGCTTGAAACCCTTACGGGCAACCCCGTTGTGAGCGATACCTTTGAGCGCCCGAGAACATGGGAGGTAGAGCATATTGCCCTGGCAAAGCGCGCGGATGCATTCGTAATCGCGCCCGCAACCGCCAACATAATAGCAAAGCTCGCCTGCGGGATTGCCGATGATATGCTTTCAACAACCGCGCTTGCGACAAAAGCGCCAATGCTCGTCTGCCCCGCAATGAACACCGGAATGCTCGAAAACCCCGCTACCGCTTCCAATATTGCCCTTATAAAGAGCAGGGGAATAGCCGTTATGGAGTCAAGCGAGGGACTGCTTGCCTGCGGCGACAGCGGCAAGGGCAGAATGCCCGAGCCTTCCGAAATAGAGGAAAGAGTTGTAAAGATGCTTTCCGCAAAGCGGGATATGGAGGGGCTTAGGGTGCTTGTTACGGCGGGAGCTACCCGCGAAAGCATTGACCCCGTTCGCTTCATTACAAACCGCTCGTCCGGAAAGATGGGCTTTGCCGTTGCAAGAGCCGCCGCCGAAAGGGGCGCTGAGGTTACGCTTGTTCACGGCGCTGTGAGCATTCCGATTCCGCCCATGGTAACCGCCGTTCCCGTCGTTTCGAC
>CAZUTB010000317.1:0-3192 GCA_964622905.1 uncultured Oscillospiraceae bacterium
CCGCACTACAGCTATTCCGCCCTCGCCGGACGGTGTTGCTATCGCCGCTATCGTGTCGTTTTCAAAGCCCATGCTCACTTGCGGTTCTCCTCAAGCGGCAGCCACTCCAGAGCGCGCTTAACATACATATCCCACATATCCCATGTGTGAGCGCCAGGGTCGGAATCAAAGCGTATTCCGAACTTATCTCCGAATTTTCCTGCAAATTTCTTGTTCTGCGGATACAGCCCGTCGTCCGTCCCACAGGCGAGGAAGAGCTTAGGCGCGTCTTCCGGCTTAAGCTTGTCCGCAAGCGCGTAAAGGTCGTTCTTCGAGCCCTTGAACTTGCTCATTTCGCCGAAGGCAAGGTCAAAGGTTACTTCGCCGCGCGACTCCAAGGGGTCGATAAGCGCGGAAAACGCTGCCGCGGCAGCATATTTATCGGGATTGGCAAGCGCAGTCCTGAGCGTACCGTAGCCGCCCATAGAAAGCCCCGCAACGAACCTGTTTTCGCGCTTTTTTGAGAGCGGGAAATAGTTTTCCATCATCGCGGGCAGCTCGCGGCTTATGTAATCCGCGTAATCGTTATCGCCTGTCGCCATGTTTGTATAGCAGGAGTGGAGCGCCGAGGGCATAACCACCGCGAGGCGGTAATTTGTCGCATAGCGCTCTATTGAGGTCATTCTAAGCCACTTTGTCGAGTCGTCCGAATAGCCGTGCAGCAGGTACAGCGTCGGCAAATCCTTGAGCGTGTTAATCCTGCTGTCGTTCCAGCCCGCAGACTCGGGAAGAAGCACGGTGACGGGCTGATTCATCATCAGCGTGTGCGAGAAAACATTAATCTGAAAAAGAGCCATAAAAGCGCTTCACTTCCTTATTATTCAATGGTTTTCAGCCATGCCTTAGCCATAAGCGCAAAGCCCGGGGGCGTCGGATGCACTCCGTCCTTGGACCAGTACGACGGCTCGCGCAGAGCGGACGCCTGAGCTAAAAGCCCGTCAAACGGCACAAGCCGCGCTCCGAACTCGCGGGCAAGCGCCCTTACGGAGTGAATTATCGGGTCAAGATAAACGCGCCAGCCGATTCTGTCCTCCGGATAGGGCTGAACGAACGGCTCGCAGAGGATGATTCCCGCCTCCGTATTATCGCGCACGTCCTCCAGCATTTCACGCAGGTGCTGCTCGTATTCCATCGCCGTTATTGCGTTTTCGTCGCCGCCCGCATTGCTCCAAACGTCGTTTATTCCTATCAGAATGGAAATCCAGTCGGGCGTGAGATCAATGCAGTCCTGCTGCCAGCGGGCGTGCATTTCGGCAATATGGTCGCCGCCAACGCCCCTGTTGAGAAAATGAACGCCCATTTCGGGATGCTCCGCCTCAAAAAGCGCTGCGGCAATATACGCATAGCCGCTCCCGAGGCTGTTCGGGTCCTCCCTGTCGCGTCCCCAGTCGGTTATGGAATCGCCCTGAAAAAGGACAACGTCCCCTTGCTTAAGCAGCATATTTTACCCTCCCCGAAATCTCTTTAGCGAAATTATATCATGCATTTTCGCGTTTGTCATTAAAGTGAGGCGCGCAGAGCGCAAATTGTGATATAATAAGGAAAAAAGCTTGCGGAGGTAACATGGAGAGCATTTTGACCAAGCGGCTTTTGCTGCGCTCGTTCAGGGCAGCGGACGCGCAGGAGCTGTATGAGTATCTTTCGGACCCGAAGGTTGTTAAGTTCGAGCCTTATTATCCCTATTCGTTCGAGGCGGCGGCGCAGGAGGCGGAGCGCCGCGCGGGCGACGAGAGCTTCATAGCCGTCTGCCTAAAGGATTCGGGGCGGCTTATCGGCAATATCTACCTTGCGCCCGAGGAATTCGGCTCATGGGAGATAGGCTGGGTTTTCTCGGAGAGCTATCAGCATATGGGCTATGCAACCGAGGCGGCAAAGGCGGCGCTTGCCCTTGCATTTTCGCGCGGAGCGCACAGGGTGGAGGCTAAATGCTGCCCGCTCAACCCGCCCTCATGGAGGCTTATGGAGCGCCTTAATATGCGCCGCGAGGCGGAACAGAAGCAGAACGTCACCTTCAAAAAGGACGAAAACGGCAGGGACATATGGATGGACACCTACCAGTACGCGATATTAAGGGATGAGTTTGAAAAGCTGAGCGCGGAATAAAGGGTGGATGCTTAGGGTCAGCGCAGAGCCGCCCGATAATAATCGGCAAATATAATAAAGCCTGAAAAAACACATACATAAAAATCGCGAAGCACGGATTTTTTCCGCGCCTCGCGATTTTGTGTATGTCAGTTAAACTGCGCTCCGGCGCTTATTTGCGGGCGAAAGACGTAAGCATTTCGACAACGCCCTCTGCCGTGAAGGAATCGGTGTTGGTGAAGGTGAAGGTGAAAAGCAGGCTGTCGGAAACGGTCATGAATTGAATAATGCTCAGCGCGACTCCGTTTGCGGTAAGGTCAACGTTAAGCACGAAGTAGGTGTTCTCGCCTGCGGCAAAAAGCTCTTCCTCGGCGGTGCAGACAACGTTGGGGTCAAGCTGCTGATACTGGGCAAGGAAGGAGGGAACAAGCACTTCCTTGTATTGCAGCAGCATATCGGTGGAGGTGAAAATGGAGGCGTCGGAGGCGGAGATGTTCATATTTCCCACCATGTCGGAGGTGAAGAAATACGCCATATTCGCAGCCTTGAAGGACTCCATCTGAGTCTTGAGGGTGCCCTCATCGAGCATTGAACCGCCCAAGGTGATCAGCTTCTGAAGGTTATCCTCGCTCATTTCAATCAAATCCGCGGGGACGTTGACAGTGTAGCCAAAGGTTTCATTTTCGTAGAGGTTGTAGGCGGCGTCCTCTGCAATGGACATTACGGGCAGGCAGAGCAGCAGAGCGGTTAGCAGGAGTGAAAGCAGCTTCTTCATACAATTTCCTCCGATGTATTTATTCGCCGTAAGGCGCTCGGGACAGTTCCCTCGTCCCTTTTCCGAATATAATGATTTCGACGGCAGAGGCGATTTCTCCTGCATTGCCTTTTCGGCAATCAGGGGACGCTCATACATGAATTTACGCGGAGCAAGGCGGGAAAACGCAGTTTTCCGTTGCGGGTACGCAATCGTGTATTGCAGACGGTAAATAATACACAAACAAGCGATTATCACGAATGGTTCGGGCAGATATGGAATCTGCCCCTACGGTAGTGTTGGGTATTATTTATTGT
>CAZUTB010000318.1:0-3179 GCA_964622905.1 uncultured Oscillospiraceae bacterium
AAATCGGGTTTGTAATTGCCTTATGGTAGGTGCTCTTTCCTACTTCAAAGACCATGAAGGTCGCGTCGGGCGCGGGGCAGGAGTATTCAAGCTGCATTGTGCCGCCGTCAATATCAAAGCTGCGCTTGCCCTTGTCCGTGTAAACCGTCAGCGTGTCCGCCTCGCTGTGCATACGGATGCCGATATTAAGGTTCAGCGTGTCCTGATGGACAGCGGTTTCGCCGTAGCGCTTGCCGTTTATCTGTATATCGACCTCGGGGCCGCTGGTCATATAGCTGTGACCCTTTTTCAGCGCGCCTACAATTTCTTCCCGCGTCAAATGCTCCGCGTAAACCACCGTTTTGATAAGTCTTTCGGGCATATGCTCCTTGAGTCGGTGCGTGTCGCTGCCGGTGTTTGTGGGAAGGTAAAGCCCCTTGCGCAGCAAATCCAGCCAAAGCTCAAAGGCGTCGCCGTTCTTCGTCCCCGGCTCCATTGTTTCCGAGCCGTTCCACACCTCAAGCATATCAAAAATGCCGATGATATCCGTGTAAGAGGGCGGGAAGGAGATAGGCGGCTTGCGGTCGCGCGGGTGATTCAGCTGAGCAACGCCGCCGCGCGAATGAATCTCCGCGCATACGCGCTTGAATTCCTCGCGCCTTTCCTCGTCGGTATTAAGATGCGTGTCGAAGATAACATCGCCGGGCGTGTCCAGCGCCATAACATGGCCGCGCGTTGTTGAAATCTCTTTGGACTGTATCGTAACAAAATCGGGAGTGCTGAGCGCAAGCCACGCTTCGTGGTTCAGCGCGTTGTGATGGTCGGAAGCCGCGCCGAAGGAAAGCCCCTTGCTCTGCATGAACGCCTTTATTTCCTCAAGCGTGTCGTTTGCGTCATCCGAGTTGCCGTATTTCGGCCCGCTGTATAAGCTGTGCTCGTGAATATCTCCGCCGTACCAGTTCATCTGTGAAGCCTCCCTGCGCTGTTTCGTTTGCCGCTGACAAAGCCGTTATAAGCAGAAGCCTGCTGCCGAGGCGGGCTTATCTTAACCTTCCGCCGCTGCCGGACGCCTGCGCGCCCGAAGGCTCATCATCCGCAATCAGCAGCTTTACGCGCTTTTCATCAAACAAATCGCGGTACGCTTTTCCCGGGTCCTTGTCCGTAACCACATAGTCGAAATCCTCAACAGGAGCGAAGGTCATCAAGCCGGTTACGCCAATCTTTCCCTGATTTACCATCAGCACAACCTTTTCGCTGTTCTCAACTACGGTTCTCTTTATCTCGTACTCCATCGGGCTTGAGTTTGTCGCTCCGCGAGTGGAAAGTCCGGTTGCAGCCATAAACGCAATGCGGACGTTGTAGCGCTGGAGGTTGGAAACCGTGTCGCTGCCCGTGACGGAGTTGGTTCTCCTTTGCAGCTGACCCGACAAAACGATTATGTTTATCTGCTCGTACGGCATTGCGCGCATGACCATTCCCAAGTTGTTTGTGACAATGGTCAGGTTCTGCTTGTCGGTAAGGAAGTCGATAAGCTGCAATGTGGTTGTGCCGGAATCAATAAATATAATGTCCCCGTCGCGCACAAGCGAGGCAGCCTTGCGGCATATTGCCACCTTGGCTTCCTCATTGTTGATGCGGCGAACCTCATAGGGCGTAAGAGTTGTTTCGGCTTGGCGGGCGCATATACCGCCGTACACCTTTGTTACAACTCCGCGCTTGATAAGGTCTGCCACATCGCGGCGTATTGTATTGATGGATACCTGATAATGCTCTTCCAGCTCGGTCATTGATATAAATCCTTTTGCGGCCACATAATGCTCTATATCCGATATGCGCTTTGTTCTCATGCGTACATCCTCCTCGATATTAACTTAGCAAGTACATTGTATGCTTTTTTGGGCGATTTGTAAAGAGGTTGGTTCACTTTTTAGCAAATTGTGCGCGTGTTTATTTGACGATTAAATCTGTTTTTCCATGTTTTGAGCCTTTGATTCCGCGCTTTTCCGTTCTGCCCGTTGACGATGTTTCGTTGTTTTGCCTTGATTTATTGCGATTTGACTGCGATACGGCTGCGCGCAGCCCGCCGAAGTCCGGCTGCTTTTTCAATAATGGAAAAGTGTTGAGATTAGTTGCTCAATATGATATAATAAATGAGCAAAACATCCATTAAGGAGGACAAATGCAATGGATTATCAGGCAATCGCGCGGCTTGTGATGAGCCGGCTGGTCGCTACTAAGCACAGCGGCAAGGGCAATGCCGAGGATCATATGAACCTTTCCACATGGGAGTGGCCGCAGGGCGTGGCGATGTATGCAATGATGAAGCAGTACCTGACCACCAAGAACGAGGCGGTGCTTGATGATATAAAGGCGTGGTATGACGATATGCTGCAAAGCGGGCTTCCCGCACGAAATATCAACACTACCGCGCCGATGCTCGGGCTTGTGATGCTCTATGAGCAGCTTGGGGACGAAAGGTACAAGAAGCCTATTCTTGACTGGGCGGAGTGGGTTATGACCGAGCTTCCGCGCACGCAGGAGGGCGGCTTTCAGCACATAACAACGCATGAGAAAAACGAGCAGCAGCTTTGGGACGATACGCTGTTTATGACGGTGCTTTTCCTTTACCGCGCGGGCGCTGCTCTCGATATGCCCGCTTGGCGCGAGGAAGCGCGGTATCAGTTCCTGCTGCATATCAAGTATCTGCATTCTACCGAAAACGGCCTGTGGTATCATGGGTATTCGTTCATCGGCAATCATCATTTCGGCAAGGCGTACTGGGCGCGCGGCAACAGCTGGTTCACCGCGGGCGCGGTTGATTTTCTGGAATGGCTCAAGGCTGAGCCGCAGGCGGACGAAAGCGTTATTCGCATAATCGAAAACACGTGGAAGGAGCAGTGCCTGAAGCTGGTTGAATTGCAGGACGAGGCAACGGGTCTTTGGCACACGCTGCTCGACCATGAGGACAGCTATCTTGAAACGTCCGCGAGCGCCGCGATAGCCTATGGGCTGCTTAAGGGCGTCAGGCTTGGGCTTCTGCCCGCAAGCTGCGAGCCTGCGGCGGAAAAGGCGCTTAGCGGCGTGCTTGCGCAGGTCGGGAAGGACGGCATTGTCGGCGGCGTTTCATACGGAACGCCGATGGGCTCGACGATTGATTTCTACCGCACCATTCCCATCAAGCCCACAGCCTACGGGCAG
The DNA here is from genome assembly GCA_964622905.1 of uncultured Oscillospiraceae bacterium. Lineage (GTDB taxonomy): Bacteria > Bacillota > Clostridia > Christensenellales > Aristaeellaceae > STF2-37. Next base: position 3,178 of record CAZUTB010000318.1, read on the forward strand.
GG
>CAZUTB010000319.1:0-3172 GCA_964622905.1 uncultured Oscillospiraceae bacterium
CGCACGGACTTCAACATCGTTTCGCCCAGCTTGGTGCGCGGGGTATGCACACCCGGGGTGTCGAGGAAAACCGTCTGCCAGCCCTCGCCCCCGACAACGCCCATGATTCTGTTCCTTGTGGTCTGCGGCTTATCCGAAACTATCGCAATCTTCTCGCCGACAAGCGTGTTGATAAGCGTGCTTTTGCCAACGTTAGGCCTTCCGATTATTGCAATAAAGCCGCTGTGAAATTCCTTTTCGCTCATTTACTTTTTTCTCCTATAAGCGACGCCTTGCCAAAGCCGTGGGGCAATAGCTGCGTCAGCCTTTCTGTAAGCACCAAGCCGTCTGCTCCGCAGACCGTTACTGTAAGCCCGTTTGAAAATTCATTCAGCACCTGCCTGCAGGCGCCGCAGGGCCAAGGCGAATCGCCGTTTGACACTATCGCAATCCTTGTAAACTCGGTTTCTCCCGCCGCGATTGCAGTAAACGCCGCACAGCGCTCGGCGCAGATGGTAAGCCCGAAGCTCGCGTTCTCAATATTGCAGCCGGTAAAGATGTGCCCCGTGCTTGTCATAATCGCCGCGCCGACGGAATAGCCGGAATACGGGGCGTAGGCGTTTTTAAGCGCCTCGCGGGCGGCGGCAAGGAGCTTTTCATCCTCGGAGGAATACTCGCGGGTCATCCCGATATCGGAAAGAACCTTTTCTTCCATTTCCCTCATCCTCACTTTCTCGGAGGGCTGCTCATGGTCATAGCCCATAAGATGGAATAAGCCGTGAACCAGAAGATAACACATTTCGCGCTCAAAGCTGTGCCCGTATTCGAGCGCCTGCTCCCTTGCGCGCTCTGATGAGATAACGATATCGCCAAGCACGGAGGCGTCCTCGTCCGCGTCATACTCGGCGCGAAGCCGCTTTGCCGAATCCCGTGCCGTCTTGCCCTCATCATAGTTCACGGTTGGGAAGCTTAGGACATCAGTAGCCCTGTCAATTCCGCGCTCGGAAAGGTTCAGCTTGCGTATCGTTTCGTCATCCGTGATGATGAGCGAAACGAAAAGCCTTCCCTCCGCTCCCTCGGCTCTTTCGGCGGAATCCGCCGCGAGCTGGAGCTTAACGGGCAAATCATCGGGCAGCCCGTCTACGCAGACGCGCATTTCAAGCTTCATTCGCGCCCGCTCCCTCCGCTGTGCCGCTGCCCTTGGGCGTTTCGGAAGCCGCCTCCTGAATTGCGGGCTTTGGAGCGGCAGCCTCTGCGTCTGCGGGCTTTTCGGGCTTTTCAATCTTTTCGTTTGCTTCCGCTTTCTCCGCCTGCTTCTCCGGAGCGGGCGCAGAGGCATTGACAGCGGGCTTCTCGCCCTGCTCAATGGGTTTCTTTACGGTTTCTGCGTTTTTCGGCTGCACAGGCGCTTCGGGCTTTATCTCGGGCTTCGCCTCCTGCTTAGGCGCATCGGCTTCCGTGACAGCGGGCTTTACCGCGTCCTTCTTTTCCTCGGGCTTCGGCTTCTGTGGAGCCGCCTGCGGCGCGTGAGCGCTTTCCGGCTTAGCCTCGGGCTTTTGCTCCTTTACAAGCCTTTGCGGAGAGGGCGAGTCCGCGTCAATCGGCGCGGCGCTTTCCGCGCTTCTTGCCCGCTTCTGAATCGCCTCCTGCGTCTGGACTCCGCTCTCGTCGGTATCCTTGCGCCCAAGCGCTATCTTTTCCTCGTTTTTCTCCCTTATCTGCTTTATTGAAACGGAAGGATACTCTATGCGCTCGTGGAAAACGCCGTTCATAACGGTCGCGAACGCCTCGCAAATCTTATCCATTTCGGCAAAGGTGAGCGGCGACATGGAGAGCTGCCCATCCTCCAGCTTGCTTCTCACAAGCTGAATTATGAAGTCCTCAATAGCCTCGGGAGTGGGGTTCTTCATCGTCCTTACCGCCGCCTCTATGGTATCGGCGAGCATTACGATAGCGGCTTCCTTGGAGGTGGGCTTTTCGCCGTCATAGCGGAAATCCTTAATGTTTATCTGCGCGTTGGGGTTTTCCTTGACCGCGCGGTAATAGAAATACATAACGGGCGTATCGCCGTGATGCTGCGCAATTATCTGCTGAACCTCGAACGGAAGGCGCGCCTTCTGCGCAAGCTGAACGCCGTCGCGGGTATGCGAGGTGACTATCGCCGCAGAAACATAGGGGTCGGTCTTCTCATGCGGGTTTTCGCCCATTTGATTTTCCTTGAAATAGTTGGGGCGCTTGAGCTTTCCGATATCGTGATAATACGCGCCGACGCGGGCAAGCAGCGGGTTTGCGCCGACAGCCTCAGCGGCAGCCTCGGCAAGATTTCCGACAACAATGCTATGGTGATATGTGCCGGGGGTTTCAATCAAAAGCCGCCTTAATAGGGGCTGATTCGGGTTTGCAAGCTCCAACAGCTTAGCGGTGGTGGCAAGATTGAACATAACCTCGAAGATAGGCTGAAAGCTTACCGCAAGCAGCGCCGAAAGCACTCCGCCGCCGAATGCCCAGAGCGCGCTTCCCGCCATTCCGCTGACATCGTTGCTGGTAAGGAAGCTGACTGCGAAAACCACGGCGGCATTTGTCGCGCCGACGATAAGGCCTGTAAGCAGAACCCTGGTGCGCTGCGATTTTTTACGGAGCATAAGCGCGCATATCGGACCGCTGACAAGCACCATATACATCATATAAACCATCTGCGAGGCGTAGGCGCTGTCGCCGCCCATGCTGAGAGCCGCCATCATAAGCGCTATAAGCGTGTTGGCGGTTATGGCGACGGACGGGCTGAGCATACCGGTAAGTAAAAGCGCCGAGAGCGAAACGGGCGCAAAATAAGGCTGGTCAAGCGTAATTGCAAGCACGGAAAGCCCCTCGGTAAGAAGCAGCGTAAGCATAAGCAGGGACATTTTGCGCCTGTCCGAGAGAATTTCTCTGTCAAAAAGCACCAGAAGCAGATAGAGCATTCCAAGCAGAACAGCATAGATGATGAGCGCGCCGACATATACATTCATGTCAATCTCATTGTCGGCAAGCAGCCCAAGGCTTCTCAATATCTCAAGCTGAGTCGCCTTTACGCGCGTTCCGCGCTCTACTATGTTTTCGCCCTGCTTATAAATAACATCCTCAACGGATTCATACGCTATCTGCCGCGCCGCCTCCGTAGCCTCGTTATCTATAACCATATTGGGCAGAATGC
>CAZUTB010000320.1:0-3123 GCA_964622905.1 uncultured Oscillospiraceae bacterium
AATCCGCTTTGGGTGGCTTTGCCGCCCCGGAGCAAGCAAGCGAAGCGCACTTGCTCCGATAGCGGAGCGAGTGTTTGTGTTTACGCAAATGGAAAGCGAAGTGATTTAGCATAGTACATAGCGCTTAAGCATATCAATCGAAAGGAAATCTATTGCGGGGAGGGCGCGGGATATGGCGGAAAACGTTCATATGGGCGTTAAGCAAAAGGAGCTGCCCGCGGGACAGCACGGCTTGCAGCTTGAAAAGCGCGCGCAGCTTACGCTTACGGGGGTTGACGACATTGTTCGCTTCTCCGAGGACGAGGTGATACTGAAAACAGACCTCGGCGAACTGCACATTATCGGGCAGGGAATGCAGATACTCAAGCTCAGCCTTGAGGAAAACCTTGTGAAAATGGACGGGCGGGTTTCCGCGCTGATATATCAGGAAACCGCGCAAAAATTAAACGCCCGTCAGCTTCTGCGGCGGGCGCTGAGATAGATGTTCCATTATACCTCCCTGCAGGGTGCGGTGTTTCCGGTTTTCGCCCTCTGCGGAGCGCTCATAGCGGCGGTCTTTTCGGTTTGCGCCGCGCTGCGCAGGCGCTTTCCCTCGGCGGCATTCTCCGTAATTTCTCAGGCGCTGTCCGCCGCGGTTTGCCTCATTTTGCTGCTAATAACGGTGACGGCAACCAATCAGGGAAGCCTGCGGCTCTATATGCTGCTTGCGCTTATAATAGGCGCGCTAATCTTCCTCGCGGGAGTCTACATTCCCATAAGGCGGCTAATATCAAGGCTTTCCGCAAAGCGCGGAGGCGGAGGCAATGAAGCCGGTTTCGACGGCTGAGATGTACTCATCATAGCCGATTACCCGCTCGTCAACGCGCCTGTGGAAAGAATAGGTATAATTCTCAAAATGCTTGCCCCAGAAGCGCAGAGCGGTGGGGTTGAGCGTTTCGCAGTCTACCCCAAGGTATTTCCAGCCCTCCGAGGAAAGCGTACTGATTATATAGGAAAGCAGGTATGCGGAAGCGCCGCTCCCGCGCGCCTCCTCCTCGAAATACGCGCCGCAGATTGAGCGCATATTCTCGCTTTCGGTAACGAAGGTTTCGCCCTCCGCACCGACCTCGATAAAGCCGAGAATCTCACCGCTCTTTTCGGCGACAAAGATTCGCGTTCCGCGCTTCTCGAACCTGTTCATATCGTAGAAATCCGAGCCTGTCGGGAAGAACGCGGGCGCTTTCGCAAGATGGCGCGTCAGCATTGCGCGAAGCCGCAAAACCTTCTGCCATTCATTTTTCCCAAGCTCACGGCAGGAGATATCCGCAGGTTTTTCGGCGTGCAGCGGGCGGCTGAGCCGCCGTATTCCGTCCGCGCACCTGATTCCGAAGCCGTTGAGGGCAAAGCTGCGGTGCAGCTCCGAGTCATGCGCGGGAAGGGACGCGGCGTAGGAGGTCACGTTCTGCGCAACAAGCTTTTCCGATGCAAACGCGAAAAGCATTGAGGCGATTTTGTCCCTCTCCTTCTGCTTATACGACACGGCGCAGCCGTGGAAGGGCGAGAAAACGCCCTTGCAGTTGCCGAACATACCGTCAAAGGGCTGAAAGAACGCGAGATAGCCGATAAGCTCATCCCCGTCAAACGCCATAGCGCCCGCGCCGTTGCTTACAAGCCAGCCGACGCAGCCCTCAATCTCCGCAGAGAAATCCTCATCCGGAAGCTCCGCACAAGCTTCACGTTCATGAAGATAGGCTTCCCTGAAAAGCTCTGCCGCCGAAGCGGAATACCTTGAGTCAAGCTCAGTTAAACGCATGATGCCTCCATAAACTCGTATAATTATCGGTTTGTCCTATGTGCGTATTATAACCGCGCCAGAGGAATTTAGCAATCGAAAGGCGAATATGGACAAATATACTGATTCTGCGCGTTAATTTAACAAATATGGAAAGAGGGTGCCACTATGTCACGGACAAGGAAGCTAATTTCTCTGCTGCTGGTGCTGATTCTCGCGGCAATTCCTATGCTGTCAACCGCGGATGTTGTAACGATTATGCCGGAAGGGGAAGCGAAGGAAATTTCGCTGAGCTTCGGAATTGACGTCAAGGACGAAAATGCCTTAACCGAGGCGGACAAGTCCACCTACAAGCTGCTTACGGAGATCTTAAGCAAGCTGAAATTTGATGCATATTACTCGCCCGATTTCTACCGCGCGAAGGTTATCTTCGACGGAACGGAAGAGCTGGAGCTGCAAAACGTTCTCAGCGACGGCAAATGGTACGAATTTTCGCCGCAGCTGGGGAATATCGCGATTGTTCAGGAGGCATACAAGACGACCGATTTCGCGGCGGCGATGAAGCCCTATATTGATACAATCGCGAGCTGGTACAAGGGCGAAGCGACGCATACATATGAGCAAACGCTCGTTGGCGGCGAGGTTAAGGGTTTCCGCGTCTCGCGCGCTGCGATAAGCGAAGCCTCCGCGTATTCGCTTATAAAGGAGCTTGCCGTTTCGTTTGCGCTGGATGAAAACCTGCTGCACGACGTATGGCTGTATGTATCTGGTTTTATGCCCTATTATTACGATTTTAATACCGATGGCAGAAATCCATACAAGGAAACGACCGAAAACTATATACGCTCGCGCATTATAAACAGCGTAAAGATGCTTAACGTAGACCTTGAGGACGAAGATTCCGAAAAGCTGAACGTAAACATTACCTATAATAAAGACGGCTCTGTAAGGAGCTTCGACCTCTACGTTACCGAAAATGACGGAAACCTCAGCGGAGGTCCGAACTGTTTCTATTCCGCAGTTGACGGCAGCTATTGCCTGAAAATAAGAAACGGCAGCGCCGCCATGCTTAATGCAAACTGGAAAACAGATGAAAGCGGCATAGTCGGGAGCATAATCTTCAGCGAGGATGAAAAGGAAAAGATAGATTTCACCGTTACCGGCAGCGCGAACAGCGTTAAGGCGATCATTTCAAATAACGGAGCAGCTCCGTTTGAAATCGCTATGAACGCCGAAAAAGCGGGCGAGGAAGAGCATTACAGCATGAGCGTTACGGCAGCAGGAATTACAATAATCTGCGCCGCAATAGCCAAGGATGCCGAAAGAACCGTTCCGAATATTGCGCTTGACGC
>CAZUTB010000321.1:0-3115 GCA_964622905.1 uncultured Oscillospiraceae bacterium
CAAGGGAATGTGGGCGGCTTCGCTCCGCTACCGCGCGGGAACGTTCTACGTTACCTTTATAGCCAACGATACGGGCAAAACCTATATTTTCCGCTCTGAAAGCATTATGGGACCTTGGCGCGGCGGAAATATTGAGGGCTTCTATTATGATAATTCCCTGTTCTTCGACGATGACGGGCGGGCGTTCATCGTCCACGGCAATACGACAATCCGTATCACCGAGCTTAATGAGGAGCTGACCGCGCCGAAGGAAAACGGCTTTGACACCGTTATCATAAGAGAAAAGGGCAATTCAATCCTCGGCTATGAAGGCTCGCATATGTACAAGGTTGACGGGCGGTATTATCTCTTTATGATTCACTCGCTCGCCTCGCGCTGGCGCAGGGTTCAGGCTTGCTTCTCCTCCGATTCGCTGGAGGGGCGCTTCACGGGCTGCGATGTGCTTGTGGATGATATGGGCTATTTCGATCAGGGCGTTGCGCAGGGCGGAATAGTCAAGGCTGAGGATGGGAAATGGTACGCGGTGCTGTTTCAGGATAGGGGCGCGGTCGGGCGCATTCCCGTGCTTATGCCTATGCGCTTTGAGGCGGGCAAGCCGACCTTGGGCATATGCGGAAAGGTGCCGAAGCAGGTAAGCGTTATGACCTCTCAGCCCGATTATGTGTACGCCCCGATATGGCAAAGCGACGATTTTGCCTATAAAACGGACAAAAACGGTCATTGCGCACTCAAAAACGTATGGGAGTTCAACCATACTCCGGATGACGCGCTTTGGCGCGTCGAGAGCGACCCGCCTCGCTTTGTAATCAGGACGGGCAAGCTCTCCACGAATGTCACTCAGGCGCGCAATACGCTTACCCAGCGCACCGCATATCCGTACTGCGAGGCGGAGGTTGCCGTTGACGGCTCTTTGCTTTCGGACGGCGACTTCGCGGGGCTTTGCGCGCTTCAGGGCAGATTCGGGCAGATTGCTATAAAGAAGCAGGAGGGAGAATACTCGGTTTCACTCATCCTGCGCGATGACGCGGACATGACCCCGTGCGGAGTGGAAACCGCGTCTGTCAAAATTCGCAAGAGCTGTGTCAGGCTCAAGGCTCGCTTTGACTTTGCAGACTTGGCGGATACGGTTACCTTCTATTATAAGGAGTGCGATTCGTGGAAGCAGCTTGGCAAGCCGCATCAGCTGCGCTTCATGCTCGACCATTTCACCGGCTGCCGAATCGGGCTTTTCGCGTATTCGACAAAGGAATCAGGCGGCGAGGCGGCGTTTTCGGACTTCATTATTGAAACTAAAAAATGTAAAGAGGTATAAGAATTGAGCTTTGTTATAAGGGCGATGGAGGAGCGCGACAGGGAAGCGGTTATCGAAATGATGCGCGTTTTCTACGCTTCCGACGCGGTAAGCACGAACGGCTCTGAGGAAATTTTCTCTCGCGATTTCTCCGCCTGCGTTGGGGATTGTCAGTTTGTCGAGGGCTATGTTTTTGAAAAGGAAAGCGGGCTTGTCGGCTATTCCATGGTTTCAAAAAGCTTTTCCACCGAGTGCGGAAGGCATACGCTGTGGCTTGAGGATTTGTACATAAGCGACGGGCACAGGGGAGAGGGAATCGGCGGCGGGTTTATCGAGTTTATTGAAAACAAGTATCCCGGGCGGCTTATCCGCCTTGAGGTTGAAACGGAAAACGAGCGCGCCCTTGCGGTTTATCGCAAGCACGGCTTTACCGAGCTTCCGTATATGGAAATGATAAAGCATGCGTTTGACTAAAAGCTGCACGTCTGCCGAGGCAGATGTGCAGCTTTCGGAGCAAATGCGCTTTGCTTATTTGCTCCGGTCTCCAGCTTTTACTGTTCGGCATTCGCCTCACGGTCGTAAAAGCTGCAAGGGCGCGGGATAAATCACGCCCCTCGGGGCGGCAAAGCCACCCCTGCGGATTTAAAAGAAGGGACTAGTCCCTTCTTTACATCTCTAGAGCAACCATCAGGCTTAACAAACAGAAGCGGCGGAAAAATCCGCCGCTTTTTGAGCTGTTTCACAGCAATATAATTACAGTATTTTACGCTCCTTAAGCTGCTTTATAAGCGCCTCATCCGCAGGGCAGAACGGGTAAGCGTCGATTTCCTCCGGCGCTATCCATCTGATGTCGTTATGCTCAAGGTTCCTTATGCTCCCCGATTTTACCTCGCAGCGAAGAAGCGAAAGGTGAATTTCGCCCATCGGATATGCATAATATGTGTCGGCGCAAACTCCAAGCGGACTCAGCTCTGCCGAAAGCTCCTCGCGGCATTCCCTCACGATTGCCTCGCCCTTTTTTTCGCCTTCCTCGACCTTGCCGCCGGGGAATTCCCACAAAAGCGCGTTGCTTTTGCCCTCAGCTCTTTGACAGACCATGATTTTGCCGCCGCTTATGACAAGCGCCGCCACAACCTCCAGCATCCTTTACCAGCTCTTTTCGGGTGTTAATCGGCATTCCTGCCCACGCGCAGCAGCTATGCGCGATTTTTCTCTGGTAATATTAACCAATATTGGGTCAAGCATCCGCGAAAGCTCCAGAGCCTCATCAAATTTACCCTTTGTATAAAGCGTCTCAAGCTTCCTTCGCAGTTTTTCCAGCCTCCGCAGAGATATTTGCTCTCTCATGTATTTTCCTCCTTCCGCCGCTTGAGCTGCGGCGTTTCAGCGTTTTTCCGACTTCATTTGTGCTTTGAGTTTTGCTGATGTATCATCGTTTGATACATACATATTGTATCAGCAATAACGTTTATGCACAATGTCTAGTATTGTCGAAGGGTGTCGGCTGCTGTCGAAAGGATATAAAAATACAATTAATTTTCATACAGGGCGGGTATCTTCTTAAGGGTTGTTTCATTTCCTGTCGCAAATCCGCTGATATGGTAAAGCTTAATTTCAAGCGCCTCGTTCTTAATTCTGCAGATTCCGTCAAGATAGTTATACATAGCCACGGTCGCGTAGCCGTTTCCCCCGCCGCCGAAATCCTTCTGCGCTTTCCGCACGGCGGCAAGAGTTTTTTTGCCGTAGATTACGTACGCGTCCGAGTACTCCAGATAGCCCGCCGCGGCGAGCATACGCTGAACGCGCCTTACGAACACGCCCTTA
>CAZUTB010000322.1:0-3108 GCA_964622905.1 uncultured Oscillospiraceae bacterium
CTATGCGCCGCTCTATTTGGGGCAGCGCTTCATATTATTCGGCGTTTGCGGTTTATGTGGACGCTAAGGCTGTTCCGAGCTATACTTATATAGAAATCACAGCGGCTTTGCGAAGATGCCGCCTATAAGCATATAAGGAGGGTTCGGGATGAAGCTTATTCAGAAGCTCAATTTTGAGGGACGCAGCGGCGAGGCGATACGCCTGTATCAGGAGGTGTTCGGGTGCAGGGTAAAGAGCCTTATCCGTTACCGCGACGCGGTTGCGAACGGCTGGGAGCAGCCCTGCCCCGAGAAGGACGACACGGTCTACCACAGCGAAATATACTTCGGCGATTTCGAGGTGAGATTTGCCGACACGGGTGCGGAGGATGCGGAGCTGACGCGCAGAGTGGAGCAGCTTGTAGGCTTCGATACTGCCGAGGAGGTCGAGCGTGCGTTTGCTCTTCTCTCCGACGGCGGCGAGATACTTATGCCGCTCAACCGCCCGCCGTACATGGTTATTATTGGCAAGGTTCGTGATAAATTCGGTATTATGTGGACGCTGATGTGCGATTTTTAAGCGGGATTTAGGAACAAAAAATACCGGCACAAGCGGGCGAACGCCGCTCTCCTCTTGCACAGATAATGGTATTCTATTATCTTCAGTTATAACAAAAATTGTGCATTTTTCATCAAGATAATAAACGGCTAACGATAACAGAAACCTACGCTGTTCCTACAACCCTGCTTGCTCAAAACGTGCCGGATGCCAGAAAGCAAGCGAAACCGGTCAGGCGCGTACTCGAGGGTACGTAACTGACCGGTTTTCGCGCAGCTGACACCACAGACGGTGCGTTTTCAGTAAGCAGGACTGCTGTATTTATATTGTCTTATTCCCCACTCCCCCAACCTAATATGATATAATTCATTCTGTTAAAGAACCTGATTTCTGTTTTGGGAAAGCAATGAAGGGGCTAGCCCCTTCATTAGGAATCCGCTTTGGGTGGCTTTGCCGCCCCGAGGAGCGGCTGAAATGCCGCTTCCGATATCATTTTCTGACCGCGAAACCGCAGGTTGAGCAAGAAAATGATGCAAACTCGCTGTGCGTCTGCACAGCAGACGTGCAGCGAAAGCGTGTCAAAAACGCTTTTTTGACACGCTCTATGATATAGTTTTAACATCTCAGAGAATTGTCAGGAGGACGGTTATGTCGAAAATCGTGATGAAAACGCCGCTGGTGGAGATGGACGGGGACGAAATGACTCGCATTCTCTGGCAGATGATAAAGGACACCCTGCTGCTGCCATATATCGACCTTAAAACCGAGTACTACGACCTGGGGCTGAAATACCGCGATGAAACGAACGACGAGGTGACGGTTAAGAGCGCGGAGGCAACCAAGAAATTCGGAGTTGCCGTTAAGTGCGCGACGATTACGCCGAACGTTCAAAGGATGAGCGAATACAGCCTCAAGGAAATGTGGAAAAGCCCGAACGGGACGATTCGCGCAATCCTTGACGGCACGGTTTTCCGCGCGCCGATACTGGTAAAGGGCGTTTCGCCCACCGTCCGCACATGGAAAAAGCCGATAACCATAGCGCGCCACGCCTATGGCGACGTATACAAAAGCACGGAAATGCTGATTCCGTCTGCCGGAAAAGCGGAGCTTGTTTTCACCGCCGAGGACGGAACGAAGACCGCAAAGCTGATTCACGAATTCAAGGGTCCCGGCGTTATTCAGGGAATGCACAACCTTGACGCGTCCATTTCCTCCTTTGCCCGCGCCTGCTTTGAGTTCGCTTTGGATAAGAAGGAAACCATCTGGTTCGGCGCTAAGGACACGATTTCAAAGACCTACGACGGGCGCTTCAAGGCTATCTTTGAGGAAATCTTTGAAAATGAGTACAAGGATAAATTCGAGAAGGCGGGAATTGAGTACAATTACACGCTTATCGACGATGCGGTTGCGCGCGTTATACGCTCCGAGGGCGGGTTCATCTGGGCGTGCAAGAATTACGACGGCGACGTTATGAGCGACATGGTCGCCACCGCGTTCGGCTCGCTTTCGATGATGACGAGCGTGCTGGTTTCGCCCGACGGAAAGTACGAATACGAGGCGGCGCACGGAACGGTAACGCGCCACTATTACCGCTATCTCAAGGGCGAAAAGCCCGTTGCGAACCCGATGGCGACCATCTTTGCATGGACGGGCGCGCTCAGGAAGCGCGGCGAGCTGGACGGAATAAGCGAGCTTTCGGCGTTCGCTGATAAGCTTGAGAAGGCGTGCATAGACACAATTGAGAGCGGAGTAATGACAAAGGACCTCGCGGCAATGTACGAGGGCGAGGCGAAAACCGTAGGAACGCAGGAGTTCCTAAATACTATTGCCGAAAAGCTGTAATATACTTTCTCCTGAAAAATGGCGTTATAGATCCTCTTTGGATTGCTGCGAGTTAATCCTTCTTTACATTTCCAATGCAATACTTAGGTTTTTGACAGGCTGACCGGAGGCATAAGCGCCTCCGGTTTTTCATACAGAAGCCAACACAATTAAGCCCATAATTTGAAAGCTGTTGACGATTCGGTATATAAACTGATATAATTGCGGCGTAAGGAGATGATTTATATGACCTGCCCGAATTGCGGAGCGAATATTTATGACGATGTTAATCGCTGCCAGTACTGCGGTTCATATATGCCGATAAAGCCAAACCATGTTCCGCCGCAGCAGCCGCAGACCGCCTATCAGCAGCCCGCTCAGGGAGCTTATCAGCAGCCCGTGTATCAGCAGCCGCAGGTTGTTTATCAGCAGCCCGTAGTAGTCACGACCGCGCCGGAAGGACATCCGTACATTCAGCGCGTTGAAGCGTCGAGCAAGAGCAAGTGGACGGCGTTTGTGCTTTGCCTGTTTCTTGGCGTACTCGGAGGGCATAAGTTCTACGTCGGCAAAAGCGGCGCGGGCGTGCTGTATTTCTGCACGGTCGGTCTTTTCGGAATCGGCTGGATTATTGATTTGCTCGTAATAGCGTCCGGCGGATTCACCGATAAGTGGGGAAGAAAATTAGAGCTATAAGCGCTTCGCTTCGCTACGCTTTCGGCGCACGTCTGCTAAGGCAGGCGTGCGCCGAG
>CAZUTB010000323.1:0-3095 GCA_964622905.1 uncultured Oscillospiraceae bacterium
TAGTCGGAACGAGCGAAACACTGCTGTATACGCTTACCCTTTATCTTCCTGCGGGTGGAGTCAAAAGGAGCGGAGCGCTTTTTCCGCTCGCGCTGCTTCTGTATATAAGCGGAATCGCGGGCGCGCTCCTGATAACTCCCTTATTCGCGTGACCGTCTTGGAGGGAAGCGCGCGGTATGCTCTCCGTCGTTTTCGGCAAGACGAAGCACGCCCTCGGAAAGCTGTCGCCCGTCAAGCTCCGGATATGAAAGCCCTCTTTCGCAGATGAGCGTGTATTTTGTGTCCTTGTACTTATATACCGCGCTTACCCTGTCAAAGGCATTCGGTATTAGGGCGCGCATCGAAAGCGTGTCGCCTGTTTTCGTTATCCCGAGGAGCCCTTGGGTAACTGCCGTAAACAGCCACCCTGCGCTTCCCGTGTACCATGTCCAGCCGCCGCGCCCGTAATTATCGGCGCTTGTGTATATGTCGGCGGAAATTACATACGGCTCGCGCATATATGTGTTTGCTTTTTCCTCAGTTTCCGCGTGCGAGGTCGGCAGCAGGGAAAGCGCGAGAAGCCATGCCTTTTCCGCATAGCCCTCCCTGCACAGCGCCAGCAAATACCAAACTGCGCCGTGAGTGTACTGCCCGCCGTTTTCTCGGATTCCCTCCGGATAGGAGGCTATGTAGCCCGCCCGACGGCAGCTATCCGTAAACGGTGGGCTTAAAAGCTTCATTATCCCGCTCTTTTCATCGTAAAGCTCGTTCCATGCAGTCAAAAGCGCAGCGCTTACCCTGTCGCGGCGCAAGCCTATAAGCGCCGAAAACGCCTGAGTTATCAGGTCAATGCGGCAGACCTCGCTTTCCCTTGCGCCTATCGCTTCTCCATCTTGGTAGAACGCGCGGATATATCTGTCCCCGTCCCAGCAGAATTCCTCAATCGCCGTTTTCATCCCTTCAAGCATTGCACCGAGGCGCACCTGCTCGGCGCTCTCGCAGAGCGGTATAAACTTCGTAAGCACAAGTGCAAGGAACATCGAAAGCCATACGCTTTCACCGCCTATTTCATCCATTCCGTCGTTCCAATCGCCGCCCTCCATCAGCGCAAGCCCGCGCGCAGATAAGCGTATGCTGTTAATTGCCCTGAGCGAGTGAGCCGTCAGGTTTTCCATTACGCTGCTTCTTTCCGCTCTCTCATATCTGTCCCTTTCGCCCTCCCGCAAGGGCGGCGCGGAAAGGTAAGCTATCTTTTCCCGAAGTATCGTTTTATCGCCCGTGATGCTTATGTACTCGCTGAGCACATATGGCAGAAACAGCCTGTCGTCCGTTATGCGCGTGCGGATTCCGAGAAAGTCCTCGTGAAACCAATGCATCACGTCGCCTTCCTCAAACTGATGCTCGGCTGATATGATGAGCTGCTTTCTGGCAAACTCGGGCTTTGTGAGAAGCAGGGAAAGCACGTCCTGGAGCTGGTCGCGGAAGCCCATAGCTCCGCCCGCCTGCGACATTCCCGCCCTTGCGTAAAGCCGCGAAGCTATCGTCTGATACGGTATAAAGCGGTTTATCGTTAGGTCAAGCGGCTTTGAAGGCGTAGCAATGCTTAAATTGGAGAGCGCTTCATTCCATTTCGCCCGCGCCAGCTCCCGTCTTTTGAAAACGTTTAGATTGCTTAATTGCGCTGTCGCTTCGCTTTCGCCGCCGTTTTTATCCGATATTATGTAAGCAATCGTTTCCGTTGCGCCCTCGCCCTGCAAAAGCGTCAGCCTGCGCGAAAGCTCCGCGCGGGGTTTGCGGTCGTCAATTATCGGCCTCATCCTCGGTTCGGAGAACAGAGCTATGCAATTTTCGCTCTGCGGAGCTTCGGCGCACGGGAAGCCGTCGGAAGAAGCATAAAGCGTAACCGTTTCGCCGTCCCTCAGCCTTTCGCCCAGTATTATGAACGCGGAAAAACAGATTTCTGCGCTTATCGGCACATCGGAGATATTTCTCACCTCAAGCAGCCTTATCAGCGCGGGAAGCTCGCAGTCCGCAAACAGCGTATAGCGTATTTCCAAGCCCTTCTGCCTTGATATGAACACCGCCTCGCCCGCGTCATACACTATCTCAAAGTCCGAATGCGCCTTGAATATCGGGTAGGGGAGAAGCATATCGTCGCCCACGAGTATACAAAGCTCCTCGCCGCAGTCGGGGCTAAGCTCATCGCTTGGCATCGGCGTTATTCTCCCGTGATGGCTGCTGCCCGCGTAGGAAAATAAAGCGCCGCAGGAATTTACGAGCGTTCCGCAGTTTTCATTGCTCAGCACCTGCGCCCAAGGCATTGGCGGCAGCGTCCCGCTTTTCAGCATAAGCCTGAACGCGCCGCTTTCCTCAAAGCCGCCCCTTCCGCTTATGGGATATAGCGCCGCGCTGCTTTCGGGCATTCTGCCTTCTGCATAGATTTCGCGGCTCTCGCGCCTATCGTAATTCGTTTCAAGCGCCCCAACAGCCGCTTCGAGCGATGGGCATTCCGCACCTATGTATATCCGCGCAAGCCGCTTTATGAGCGCCCTTGTTTCGCCATCCGGAGGAGGCGCAACGGCTATTCTCTGCTCGCCCTCCCGCGCTTCCGTGATTCCCTCGGCGCTCAGCCTTTCGCGAATCGCGCTTTCGTCGCCCGCAAAAAGCGCCTCGAAGGGCATTTTGTATGATATTAGGCATCTTATCAGGTTAGCGAGCCGCGTCAGCTCTGTTTCCTCGCCTATTTCCGCATATATAAGCGGCTTTTCACCGGAAAGCGAGTATTTCCACAGCTCGGCGCGCGGCTTTGTCAGCGGCTTTGAGTCCCTTCTCCTTAAGTACATCGTCAGCAGCGCGCCTATCGAGCGGAACAGCAGCCCGTCCTCATATGGGCGCATATCGCCCCTTTGCATGAACGCCTCCTCCTGCGCCTCGGAAAGCAGGAGCGCCTTTTCATAGTCGCCCTGCTCAGCCGGCGGGAAGCTCTGCTCATACTGCGACACATCAAACCTGATAAGCGCAGCGCTCTGCGCGCTTTCCGGCTCAAAAAGCACCGTAATCAAACCGCATGGCATTACCACTGTACCGAAATGGCTTCCTATATCCTCGGGCGGAAG
>CAZUTB010000324.1:0-3088 GCA_964622905.1 uncultured Oscillospiraceae bacterium
GCCGGTAACGACGGCAAACTCACCCGCAGCAAACGCAGCGGGAACGCCAAGCAGAAACGTCAGGACGATGACCAAGGCGGTAAGACCGGAGACAACCTTCATTCTCTTCATACAATAACCTCCCGGCGGCTTACTCGGTAAGCTGCTTTATGTTATTATAACGTATGTCGGTGAAGATTTGTTGCTCCAAATCAGTGTTAATAGAATTGTAATGTTTCCCATTACCGTCAGATATTAGGATAATACCTGCCTGCTACTGCGCGCTTTGCTCCGTGCCGCCGAGGGCTCGCAAAATATCGCGCCTCAGTATATTCAGGCTTTCCACAAGGCTTGGCGCTTTTGCGGTTCTTTCCATTTCGGGCATTTCGTCAAATTCCCTGAGATAGCTGAGCGCCTCCTGCATTCTGCTCTCGCAGCCGCTAAGCCTTCGCTCCGTTTCCTGCGCCTTTATTCTCTCCAAATCATTCCTGACCTTTAAGCGGTCAAGTCGGATTTGAAGCTCCTCCGCTCTTTCGCTGTTTCGCGCACGCATATACAGTATCTGCAAGCCGGAAAGCATTTCGGAAAGTATCTGCTCGTTTTGCGGCGCTTCTCTTTCGGGCGGCGTTTTCTGCGAAACGGCTCTTAGCTCTTTCTCCTTTGAAATATCAATGCTTGGGTCAGCCTTTACAAGCGAGCGATACTTGTTCTGATAGCGCAGCATTCGCTTTTTATCGCCGCCCGCAAGCTCCATAACCGCGCCCCTTACGCTTGCGCCCTCAAGCCTGCGCTTTTTTACGAATTCCAGCAGCTTATCGCACTCCTCCTTGGTAAACGGCACGAAGCGCTGCGCAAGGCTCTCGCAGGAGCCTTCCCCCGAGCGCTGGAGCTGATAAAAGAAATTTCGTATGCTGTTTGGCTTTCTGCCAAGCCTGAACGCACAGCGCTCAAACGCCGATTTAAGCGGGCTGCCCTCCTCCTGAGCCATGCGCACCTCACTTAAGAGTATTTCCTTCTCCTCGTCGCTCCAGCCTGAGCGCCCGCGCTTTTCTATCGCGCTTTGCTGCATATCGCACTGCCCCTTTCACCGTTCCGTAAACAATATACGGTATAAGCTTATACCGAAAGTATGTGCTTAAAGCGGCGCAAATATTCTCATATAAACGCTTCCCTTAACATAGTTTATGCTTGAAAGCTGCCGTCGGAGGTTTATTGATGAAAGAAAATAAGCTCGTTCTTCTAATCATAATAACGCTGATTCTTCCTCTTTTCCTGAGCGGATGCGCCGCGGGAGTCGGCGAGCCTTCCATAACGCAGGACGGCAGCATAGCCCTTCCGGAAAGCATTGAAAAAGCCGAGGATGGCAGCATTGCCATCAGGCTTTACATTGCGGAAAGCGGAAGTATAGAAAAAACCTCCCTTGAAAAATATCTTGAGGGCGTTGTCGCGGGCGAAATGAACCCCTCATGGCCTATCGAGGCGCTGCGGGCGCAGGCAATCCTTGCGCGCACCTATACGCTCAAATTCATATCCGAAAAGAAAAGCTCTCACGAGGGAGCGGATATTTCAACCGATATAAAGGAGGCTCAGGCGTATGCGCCGGATAAGGTAAGCAAAAATGTCCGTGACGCCGTTTCCTCTACAAGGGGCATGGTGCTTGTAAGCGATGAAAACGAGCTGATAAACGCATGGTTTCATTCCCACAGCGGCGGAAAAACCGCAGGCGCAAAGGAAGGGCTGAACTTTGCCTCCGATGAGCCGGACTATATTTCTTCCGTGAGCGGAATGGAAAACGACGAAGCGGATATTGCCGCTGCCGAGTGGACTGCCGAGTTTTCAGCGCCTGAGCTTAATGAAATTCTGTCCACGCTTGGCGTAAGTGTCAAAACTGTTCATTCATTTACAACGCTTGAAAAAGGCACAAGCGGGCGCGCTACCGTGTTTGCTGTAAACGGCAGCGAGGTAAACGCCGCGGAATTCAGAATAGCGGCAGGCTCTACTAAGATGCGCTCTACTCTCCTGAGCGGTCTATACATCACGGAAAACGGCGGAGTTGTGATGAGCGGCAAGGGCTATGGTCACGGAGTCGGTATGTCGCAATGGGGCGCTTACGCGCAGGCTCAGGCGGGAAAGAGCGGAGAGGAGATTGCCGAATACTATTTTTCAAATGTTAAGGTGGCGAAAATAGAATAGTACCAACAATCGTTTATTTGAGCTATTTCATTTGCGCGTCCGTTTGGTTATAATGATAGCGAGCGATTTGCTTATTAAATGCGCAGACAGAAATACGGAGGTCAAAATGAAGCTATCATTGAGTTCTCTTGCCGAAAAGAATGAATTCCTGAAAAACGGGTTTCTGCTTCCTAAATACGATGTTATGAAGGTTCGCGAAAAAACAAAGAGCGAGCCTGTATGGATGCACTTTGGCGCGGGAAATATTTTTCGTGCCTTCCCTGCCGCCATTATGCAGACCTTGCTTGACGAGGGCGCCGCTGATACCGGAATTATCGCCTGCGAGGGCTTTGACGGCGAGATAGTTGACAAGGCGTACAAGCCCTTCGACTGTCTTTCCGTTCTCAGCACGCTCAAAAGCAACGGTCAGGTTGAGGATAAAGTAATCGCGTCCGTTACCGAGGCGCTGAGAACCGACGGAGCAAGCGCCGAGGATATAAAGCGCGCAAGAGAGATAATCGTGATGCCGTCGCTCCAAATGCTTTCCTTTACAATTACCGAAAAGGGCTACGCGGTCAAGAATTCCGCAGGCGATTTCTTCCCCTTTGTCAAGGCAGATATCGACGGAAGCCCCGACAGCGCAAAAACGCTCATGGGGCAGGTTTGCAATCTGCTCTGGCTGCGCTTTGATAAAACGAAGCTTCCGCTTGCAGTATGCAGCATGGATAACTGCTCGCACAACGGCGATAAGCTTAAGAGCGGAGTAACCGAGATGGCGCTTGCATGGCGCGAGAAGGGCTATTTCAGCAATGAATTCATCAAGGCGCTTGCCGACCAAGCGGTGTACTCCTTCCCGCTCTCGATGATTGACAAGATAACCCCCCGTCCCGACAAGCGCGTTGCCGACGCGCTTAAGGCAAAGGGCTTTGAGGACACG
>CAZUTB010000325.1:0-3062 GCA_964622905.1 uncultured Oscillospiraceae bacterium
AGCTTATAAAAACATCTGAGGACTACTTGAGAACCTTTGGCTTTAAGAATGCTTATATCCCTTCCGATATGCTCGGCTTTTACGAAAAATGCGGCTATACGCTTATTGACACGCTAGTGAATTACGGCGGCGATACGGATAACATTTTCATGAAGGAGCTGTAAATACATAAGCGAAAAGCCGAACCGGTGATGAAACCGGTTCGGCTTTTCAAATGCTGTGTTATTTTGCAGAAGGCTGCCCAAACATCCTTTCAAGCTCCTCATACTTATCGTGCGTGATAAGCGCGTCCTGCTTTGTTCCGTTCAGCCTTACAACGTAGGTCCAGCGCCCGTAGGGGGTTATATTGTTGATATGGTTGAGGTTAATGATGTAGCTCTTGTGGCAGCGGAAGAAGATTCTGTGGTCCAGCCGCGCTTCGGTTTCGCCCAAGGACTCGTTGGTTTCATACCTCACATTATCCTTCAGGTACAGCACCGTTAGCCGATTTTCGCGCTGAACAAGGATGATGTCATCCATGTCTATGAAGCTTACGCCCTCCTTGTGGTGCAGCATCAGCTTGCCGACGGCGGGGCTGTCGGAGGGGAGTATCGGGAGCGCATCCGCCTCCTTCTCCGCTCTTGCCGCGCTGAGTCTTTCCCTGATGCGCGAAAGGGTTTTCATAACCCTGTCAACCTTGAAGGGCTTAATCATATAGTCGAAGGCGTAAACCTCGAACGCTTCGCCCATATACTGGTCATGCGCTGTGGCAAAAATGAAGATGACGCTCGGGTCTGTATCTTGAATTATCCTTGCGCATTCAACACCGGTGATTTCGGGCATTTCAACGTCAAGAAACATAACTTGCGGGCGCAGCTCCTCATACATATCAATCGCCTGCTGACCGTTTTCAGCCTCTCCCACAAGCGTGAAGCCGTCTGCGCGCTCAATCATTTTGCGCATTATTGTGCGCATTCCCGAATCATCATCGGCAATAAGAACGCGGATGTCGGTAAGCTCCTCCATTTATGCCGCTCCTTTTATCTGAGTGTGCCCGGCTTCTTTCTCAGCGCCGGACGGGTGAGTATTTCGGAAAAGATAACGCCCTGCAAAAGCGAGTCCTTTGTGAATACAAGCTGCGAAGCATTTGCAGAGGAGGATGGAGCATTGCTGTATGCATCCGCGTAATCGTCGCTCTGCTCATCCGGCAGCATATACGCGTGGCAGGGGTCGCCGCCCTCGGTGTCGCTTGCCGCGCCGCCCATGCTGTCCGTTCCGGTTCTCGCCGTCATCTGCTTATGCTCTGTCGGCAGCATTCTTCCGTCTCTTGAGCGATTTACCTCGCCATCATCGCCCTCTCGGGAAAGCGTTTCAGAAACGTTCTTCGCGGCGGTGGCGCGCGAAGTATTAACGTAATCTATAAACAGCTTCGGAGGCCTCTTAGCAGGCGGCTTCTCGGTATCGCTGTTTGCCGCAGCGCTTTTGCTCTCGTTGTAATCGCTTACGGCTTTCTTGTAAACTGTGCTGCTCGTCTTCTTTTTGAAGGTGGAGAGCAAGGAACCGATAATCACTATGATTACAATGAAAATGCCGAAGCTTTCCGAAAGCTCGTTAATTCCCATCAGGTTTCACCTCCCGTTGCTCCGCCCCTTTACGGGCGGAGCGGGGTATATGCGCCTTTACTTCTTTTCAGCAGGACGCTCTGCGGCAGGGGCGGATACCTTTGCAATACCCTCGCGCATAGAAGTATCGGCAATCACGTTCTGCATCTGATAATAGTCCATTACGCCAAGCTTGCCCTCGCGGAGAGCGGACGCCATAGCGCGCGGCACCTCAGCCTCAGCCTCGACAACCTTTGCGCGCATCTCCTGAACGGCAGCCTTCATTTCCTGCTCGCGAGCAACAGCCATTGCGCGGCGCTCCTCGGCGCGTGCCTGAGCTATGCGGCGGTCAGCCTCTGCCTGATCCATTTGCAATTGAGCGCCGATGTTTCTGCCAACGTCAACGTCTGCTATATCAATGGAGAGAATCTCAAACGCTGTTCCCGCGTCAAGACCCTTGTTAAGCACGGTACGGGAGATAAGGTCAGGGTTCTCAAGAACCTGCTTATGGGTTTCGGAAGAGCCGACGGTGGTAACAATGCCTTCGCCTACACGGGCGATAACGGTTTCCTCGCCTGCGCCGCCTACGAGCCTCTCAATGTTAGCTCTTACGGTAACTCTCGCCTTGGCGCGAAGCTCGATGCCGTCCTTGGCTATTGCGGCGACAACTGGGGTTTCGATAATCTTCGGGTTAACGCTCATCTGAACCGCCTGCAGAACGTTTCTTCCGGCAAGGTCGATGGTGCATGCCTGTTCAAAGGTAAGGTTTATGTTTGCGCCTCTTGCGGCGATAAGCGCGTCGATAACCCTGTCAACGTTACCGCCTGCAAGAAGGTGGGTTTCGAGCTTTGAAATGGTTATATTAAGTCCTGCCTTGCTCGCCTTGATAAGCGGGTCAACAAGGCGCTGGGGCGCTATCTTGCGCAGGCGCATACCGACAAGGGAACCTATCTTGATATGCACTCCGCTGACCAGAGCGCGAATCCACAGCCCAACGGGGACGAAGCGAAGGAATATTGCGATAAGGATTATTGCAAGCACTATTATTGCAATAACAAGACCACCGGTCTGAAAGAAATCATTTGCGGTAGAAAGCAGCATTGACAGAGCCATGATTATGCCTCCTTATTTTTGTCGATTTGGCGAACGAGAATCCTTGAGCCTTCCGCAGAGATTATACGAACCTTGACGTTTTCGGCTATGAAGTCGCCCTCGGAAACCACGTTAAGCCTGACTCCGTCAAAATCCGCAACACCTGCGGGGCGAAGAACCGTTGTTGTTACTCCCTCTTTGCCGATGAAAACGTCCATGTCCACCGTAGCCTGATAGCCCTCGTCAGGCTTCTCCTGGCTTTTAAGGACGATGGAGGAGCGGCTGAGCCTTCCGTTTGCGGCGGATTTGAGCGATATTGTTATAGCTATCGCAACCGCGGCAAGCACAATGAGGGTAAGCCCCAATGCAGCCATCGGGCTTATGTTTATC
>CAZUTB010000326.1:0-3062 GCA_964622905.1 uncultured Oscillospiraceae bacterium
TAAGTCAGTTCTCAAGGCGTTACTGTTGTTGCTGTCTTTTAACTGTTTTGCGGTATGCAGCGCGTCGGCAATGCTTCCGTCAACGCTTGCCAGAAAGCGGCCGTCGTTACCCATAAGAATACCACCGCCGGCTACCGCGCCGATGCTTTCAGATGTGCCTGTTCCGTTTGCAAAGGCGTATACAATGCCCTTTCCGAAAATCTCTATAGTTCCTGTTCCGGCATTTATGCCATAGGATTCCATGCCCGCAACGCCGTGACCGGTTCCGGAAAGGAAGCCCCTGACGGTCACATCGTTACCGAGCGCGCGCACGCCGATGTTGTAGCCGCTTGCGGTAAACATTGCTCCCTCGTTTACGGTAATTGGGCTTGAGCTGTTAAGAGCATTGACGCCGCAGCTTATACCGCCGCTGACACCGCCTATCAAGGTCGGAAAGCCCATTCCGGAAAGCGAGGCGGCTTCCGCAGCCGTGCTGCTTCCAAGCGTGAGGCTTCCGCTGTAAGAAATACCATAGCTCACGGCGCTGCCGCTTGCGCTGCAACAAGCTCCTGCTACGCCCGAAATGCTGCCGTTATTCCCTGTTATGCTGAAGGTATTTGCGGCTTTCGCCTCAACGCCGATGCTTATTGCATCGCCGCTTACTGTCGTTACCGTCCCGCCTTTGCCGATAATGCTTCCGTTGTTGATATATACATCGCCCATGCATTGCACGCCAACGCTGTAACCGCCATAGGGGTTACCGCTTACCAAGGCTGCGCTTCCGCCCGTGGCGGAGATCGAGCCGGTTACAGTAAGATTTCCGCCAACATACGCGCCGCAGCTTATCGCAGACTCGCTTGCACCTCCGGTTGCGCTGCTCGTTGCATTGAGCGTTGAGGCAACGGTCAGCGCGCCATCAGCATAAACGCCGTAGCTCATTTGCTTGGCAGCGCCGCCGGCGGCGACCACAGTCCCGCTCTTTATGGTGAGGCTGCCGTTTTTGGCGTAAATTCCGTAGCTTTCACCCCTGGCGTTTCCGCCGGCGGCGACCACAGTCCCGCTCTTTATGGTGAGGCTGCCGTTTTTGGCGTAAATTCCGTAGCTTTCACCCCTGGCGTTTCCGCCGGCGGCATTAACATTTACGCCGTCAATGGTTATGCTCCCGTTATCAACATACACTCCATAGCTGCTTTGGTTTTCGGTTTCGCTTCCGGTAACGCTCAGCTGTCCGCTTCCGGATATTTCAACCGAGCCTCCCGAAATATACAAAGCGGCGGTTTCGGGTGCAGGTCCTCCCTGACTGCTGCCGTTCTTGGTTATGAGCGTATTAGTTCCGTTTATTACGACGGTCAGCTTGTTAACGCCCTGAGCCGCAAAGCCATCCGCGTAAACACAGGCGCATTTATTGAGCGAATAATCCGGTCTTTCTATATCAACACCATTGAGGTAAAGGGTGCCTTCGCTGCCGTTTTCAACGTAACGAACATTGTAATCAGTCGAACCGCTTACAACAACCCCGTCTTTGGCTGTATTATTCACATAGTTGGTCCCCGACACAAGCAGCGTTCCGCCGACCGTTACATTCGCGCCAAATGCCGCGGCGGGAAGCAGCAGACACGCCAGCGTAAGGATAAACAAAACCGTTATCAGCTTTCTCTTCATGGCGAGCATCCTCCGATAAGTATTTGCTTCGTGCGAGGATATTTAAGTAAGTTATATCATTAAATATATTAGCTTATTTTCTTCAAGCTGTCAATAAAAACACGGAAGCAGCCGTGCCATGGGCGCAAGCAGAAAGCGAGTGTGAAGGGCGGCTGAAGCTTTGATGAAAACTGCCCTCTGCGCCCCTAAACGGGGCTTATTTCCCTTGACAAGCGCGCTTTGCAAACTTATGATAAACAGCGATGGACGAATTAATAACAGCAATTGCAAAAGAGAGGCGGTGAGCCGCGAATGAACGGTACCTTCAGGCATGAGCAGAAATACTTCATAAATTTGCAGGACGCGGTGCTCCTGCGCTCACGCCTCCTATCCGTAATCAAAAAGGATGAAAACGCGGGCGAAAAAGGCGAAT
Source organism: uncultured Oscillospiraceae bacterium (assembly GCA_964622905.1). Lineage (GTDB taxonomy): Bacteria > Bacillota > Clostridia > Christensenellales > Aristaeellaceae > STF2-37. The sequence continues at coordinate 2,054 of CAZUTB010000326.1, forward strand.
ACTGGATCAGAAGCCTGTACTTTGACGATTGCCGCTCCTCAGCCTACGAGGAGAAGGACATGGGCATAATGTGCCGCAAAAAGTACCGAATCCGCGTTTACGAATGCTCTGACAAGGTTATCCGTCTTGAGAGAAAGAATAAGGTAGGTCCCTACATCAACAAGCAGTCCGCGCCGCTGACGCGGGATGAAACCGAGAGGATTCTTGCGGGCGATTACCTGTTTCTGCGGGATTCCGCTTACCCGCTCCTGCGCGAATTCTACTTCGAGTGCATTTCCAACCTCATGCGGCCGCGTGTTATTGTGGACTACGACAGAGAGACGTTCGTGATGGCCGAGGGGGACGTAAGAAACACCTTTGACAAGCATATCCGCGCGGGGCTTGGCGGCTTTGACCTATTTGACAAAGAGCTGCCGGCGATAGAAGCCCTGCCGGTGAACGTGCTGGTGCTTGAGGTCAAGTTCACGCAGTTCCTTCCGGAAATCGTGAAGCGCGCGCTTCGCGATATGCCCAACGAGATAACGGCGGCAAGCAAATTTGTTCTCTGCTGCGACGTTGCTCAGGGCGCTTACGGGCTTGACGCAGGAAGTTACCTTCCGCTCAACAGATACATAAGATAAACACAAGGAGATATAGGCATGACAAGCTTTACCGACATAATCAAGAAATCCGTACTGGAATCCGGACTCTTCACCACCGCGATAAGCCTTGACGTAATTTTGCAGGCAATGTGGAACATCCTGCTTGCGCTGCTGCTGGGAGCTCTGCTCTACTTTATATACAGGAAGAGCTTTCAGGGCGTTGTGTATTCGCAGACCTTCGCGCTTTCGCTCATTGGAATGACGGTGCTGACAAGCGGAATAATCGTTACCATATCGACAAACGTCGTCCTCTCCCTCGGTATGGTCGGCGCGCTCTCCATTGTCCGATACAGAACCGCTGTTAAGGACCCAATGGATTTGATGTTCCTGTTCTGGGCGGTAGCCGTCGGAATCGCAACGGGCGCGGG
>CAZUTB010000327.1:0-3057 GCA_964622905.1 uncultured Oscillospiraceae bacterium
TCAGATCCTTGTAATCCATATGGATAACGGTAATCTGAATGAAGTAGCCGCGATAGATGGTGAAGATATTGCCCATTTCGGAGTAATCCTCATCCTTGACTATCATAACCGTTACACCGTTGTCGAGCTTCTTGATTTCCTTGGTGGGCTTGTCGCAGTCGGCAGAGCAAAGCTCATAGAGCGCTTCAAGCTCCTCGTCGGTCATATCGCTCATGTAGTCCTCGTTGGCATATTCCTCGGAGGAAGCGAAGGAGAGATAGTAATCAGGCTTGGTTTCGTCGGCAAGCTTGATGGACGCAACAGTAAGCTCTGTGCTGGTCGTCAGCTCTGTATACACAGCGCCTTCGGGCAGGTTGATGCTGATGTCAAAGCCCATAGCCGCTTCGGTAATCTTCTGAGGTTCTGCAGCTGCTGCAAAGCTTGCAAGAAGCATTGCGGCGGCAGCAATAATAGCAATGATTTTCTTCATAATAAGCCTCCGTTAATCGTATTAGTGTCGGGTGTCGGTGCCTGCTCGGCTGATGATGTTAATCAGTTCGTCTGAAGTCCGTCACCGACCCCAGGAGCGTATTCGTCGTCATAGCTGAGGAACGCCTTCATAATGTAGCCGCTTGTAAGCGTTTCCTCGTCGTATACCTGGCACCATGTTCCGTTATCCTGAAGCACAAGCAGCACCTTATCGGCGTAGTAAATGCCCTCGCAGGGAACGGATTTGGTGGGCGCCCAACGCAGATTAACGAATCCGGAAGGGGAGGATGGACGAACGGTCACATAGTATACGGACTTAACAAAGCCGGAGTAGATATTGGTCTGAGGCGCGGGAGTCACCACAGGCTCGGCGGTGTTGGTCGGGTGCTTGCGGCGGGTCTTGGAAAGATAACGGGTTCTTACATAGCCTTCGTATCCGTTGTAGGTTATGTACTGCCACTGCGCCTTGCCGTCATAGTCGTAAACCTTAACCTCGGAGCCGAAGGGAATCTGAGTGATTATATCAGAATCCGTTGACATCTCCGTGCGCAGATTAAGGTAGCCGCCGTTGCTCGTGTAGACGTACATGGTCTTGGGAGTTACGTCCGCGGGCATTGCAAATGCAGGAATGCACGAGCAAATAAGCAGCGCTGTGATAAGAATCGAGGTTAGTTTTTTCATGTTGTTGTACCTCCGATAGGATTTGAGTATTTGAACTCTTGAATATATTGTACATTCATAACTGTTTTCTGTCAAGAAATATAATTTATGACAAAACTCGCAATATCCGTCTGCCGAATCTCATGTGAAAACATTGGAATAATATAGTAACCACTTAATTAAACGGCAGCCATTTTCATAATTAAAATCGGAGCAAGCCTGCTTGCTCCGAAAATGAGTCAAAGTATTGTCCGGCGATATTATACTTCCAGCTTGAGCGGCTTATCGCTTGTTGCCGCAAACATAACCTTCATGCAGGTTCGCAGTTGCTTCTTATCGTCGGGCGACATCCTTAAATACGCATGAGAAAGCGCGACCATTGATGAAATTTTCTTCTCGGAAAGCTCGGAAACGGTCTTTGAGTTCGTTGCGTTCATAAGCCCAATAACCGCGTCTACAAGCGCGCTTCTTTCCAGCGTGTCCATTGTGGAAAGCCAGTTCTGAATATACACGCTGAAATTTGCGGCGGAGCTGTCCAAATGCTCCTCGGTTACGAAGGATGAGCCCATGACCTGCCATGAAAGCCCGTCGTGCTGCATAACGCCGTTTTGATTGCTCCTCACTACCGTCAGCCTTTGCTCATGCTCCATCAGCAAGCCTATTATCGAGGATTTCGGAACAATCGCCCTTACTCTGTCGCGTATTGCGAGGTAACCGGCGCTTGAAAGCATTGGGCGCGGGAAGCCGGGGCCGTCCAAATCGTATACGGCTTTTATTCGGCTCTGTATTTCGGGCTTTGCCCTTGCCGCTGAGTACAGCGCGAGGTTTCCGCCCTTGGAATGGCCGGTTATGTAGATATCGCCCTTTGTACTCTCGGCGACAACCTCAAGGTATTCAAGCGCCGAAAGCTGCGCGGGGACGGGCATAAGGAAGCACATATTAAGGTCTTCCTTCCAGCCGGTCAGCGTATCGTCCGTTCCGCGGAATGCGATTTCAACGCTTCCGTCGGGGAAGGTGAAAACGGAGGCGGCAAACTGCTCCTCGGATTCCTCGCATACAACGCTTATCACATGGCTTATCCGCATAGAGCCGTAGCGCGCGGAGCTTCCCGCATACTTTAGGACAAACGGAGCGCGGCCTATAAGCGAACGGTCGCCGCTTACCTCCGCGTCCGTATGCTTTGCAAAATATGCGTCAGCCGCCTCGCTTATCGTCATTCCGTCCCTGAAAACCCTTTCGACGTTGACGTATGCGATGTATGCGAACACCAGATGGTCCGGGTCGCATAGCGGGCGCTCGTCAAACCTTAGGTCGCCGCGCCATTGTATGTAGTCCAGTATGTTTCCCATTCGTGTCGCCTCCGAAACGCTTTTGTGTATTCGTGCGCGCGGGCTGTGCGGGCTGCGCGGGCTTTGGAGCTGTGCGCTGACCGCGCCTTCTCGCTTCGGCTATCTGCTCGGGTGTCCTTCCGGGTCGTGGAGCTTTAGGTGTTTCCGTGAATACGGTCATCGGCCAGTCGCATTCGCGGCGCGGAATGCTTCTGCCTATAAGCTTCTCAATTTCGCGCAGGTATTTAACCTCGTCAATGCAGCAGAAGCTTATTGCGTCCCCGTCCATTCCCGCTCTGCCCGTTCTGCCAATTCGATGAATATAGCTCTCCGGTTCGTTGGGCAGGTCGTAGTTAATAACGTGGCTCAGCCCCGCAATATCAATGCCTCTCGCGGCAATATCGGTAGCTATAAGTACCTTCAGCTTGCCCTGCTTGAACGCGGAAAGCGCCGCCTGCCTTGCGGCTTGGGTCTTATCGCCGTGAATTGCCATTGACGCAATTCCGTCCTTTGTAAGCTCCCTTACAATCCTATCGGCGCCGTACTGGGTGCGCGAGAATACGAGCGCGCTCGTCACCTCGGGGCTTCTGAGCAACTGCGC
>CAZUTB010000328.1:0-3052 GCA_964622905.1 uncultured Oscillospiraceae bacterium
AGGTGTGATTTCATGAATAAGGCGGTTCTTGCGCTCCTGTTCATCCTTGTCCTGATTTTCGTCCTCGTCATCCTTGTCACCCTTGCGCTTGCCTTCACCGTTTTGCGCAATGTCCCAAAGGTTTTCAACGGTTATCTCGCCCGTATTCGCGTCAACCAAGCGGCTGCGAGCGTCCCCAACGGGGTCGATTGCGATAACTCTGTAATAGGTGACTCCCGCGATGTCCACCGTTCCGACCGTGGTAAGCTGCCAAGTGTCGTCCGCCTTGAGAGCGTTTCTTACCAGCGCAAGTGCCTGCTCCTCGGTGAATAGTGTGGACGCGGCGGCTTTTGCCGTCAAAGTATCCTGCGCGTTTCCTGCGCCTGTGTTCTCGCCGTCGTTTTGTCCGTCCAGCCCCGCTGCGGAGGCTGCCGTCATCAGCAGGCATAGGCAGAGCGCCGCTGCCGCCATCAGTCTTACCAGACCCTTCAAGGATTCGTTCTTGTTCATTTTCATTCTCCTTTATTGTTTTTATCTCAGCATACAAGCAGCCATAATTGCCGCAGGTATGAGAAAGCATATTATCGCCGCCGCCGAGCAGAGCAGCCTTTGCCAAACGCGCCTTTTGCCAAACCGCATTATGCATATTCCTGCGCCTATCCCTGCGCCGAGCAGCGTACACACCGCAAGCTGAAACAGCACCGCGTTCATCTCTCCGCCAAAGAATTCGGGCAGAGTTGCAATGCATGGCGTAAAATACCCAAGGTCCAGCGCGCAGGATATGGCGATTGCCGCAAGATAGTTAAGCGCAATGCCCGCAACAGCGCCGATAATGCTATATTTTAAGAAGGTTTTCCGCATATTTTGCCTCGCTTCGTTTTCTGATCAGAAACAGATTATATCCGAAATCTTGCGTTCCTTGCCGCCGGAGGGCTGGTTCAGAACCTCGCCCTGAAACCACATTTCCGAGGAGCCGCCGCCATCCAGATTCATTGCAGTCTGCGCGCCGTACTTGATAAAGAGGTCCTGCAAGTCCGTAAGCGACATTCCGACTGAGTAGCTGCGCTGCCGCCCGTCAACCACGATTACCAGATAATGCAGCTTTCCAATCTGCCCTATTGCCGTGCGCGGCTCCAAACGCCCTGCCTTGGTTGAAATTACATCGAATTCCTTGCTGAACGTCACCGCTTCACCGTTGCGCACAAGCTCCGGACCGAACTCAAAGGTCTGCCATACATTTTCGCTGATGAGCTGCTGCCCTAAGGCAACATAGTCCTCGCCATTGCGGTCTATCTTGACGGACATATCCCCGTTTGCGTCCACAATAAGCATATTGCGCGTGGTGTTGTGAGTGCGCAAAAGCTCGCCGTTGCGAATGATAACGCCGTACTTATGTGTTCCGTAATCATCACCGTTTATCGCAAACACGGCGTTTGCTTTTGTGGCAAGCTTTGATGTAGTAGCCGTTTTGCTGTCAAGCTCCGTGCGGAACAGCGATACGTCGGAAATCTGGACGTCCGCTATATAGCAAACCGCGTCCCCAACGCTCATTTGCCATATTGAAATACAGCGCTCATCGTCCTCATAGTGCCATTTGGCAGGCTCGTCAATCGTCGGTGTTTCCCATGCGTATGCCGTTGCCGAAAGCATGATAAGGAGCGCGAAGAGAAGTAAAGTAAGCAGCCGTTTCATAAATGAAATCCTCCCTGTAATCGTGTTCGTTCTCTTGGGTACGGGAAGAGCATAACAACCGAAACTGAAAACAAAATGAAAAAATCGGGCTCATAAAAGAAATTTTGATAAATCTTTTGTGTACGCTTGTGAAGTACGTCGGGCTTTTTCATTTACTTCTCATATTCATAATGTATGTTTGTTATGTGCTATAATAGGAAACGACAGGGGAGGGACGTACAAAATGCGGCTATTGGTTGTTGAGGATGATGACGCGCTGAGAGCGGTGCTTGTTAAGCGCCTTACTGCTGAGGGCTATGCCGTGGACGAATGTGCAACAGGAACGGACGCGCTTGACTATACCGCTGCAATGCTCTATGACGGAATCGTGCTTGATATAATGCTGCCGGGAGTTAATGGGCTTGAGGTGCTGCACCGCCTTCGCGAAAAGCACTACGAATGCCCCGTGCTTATGCTCACGGCTAAGGATGGAATTGCCGACCGCGTGAAGGGGCTTGATATGGGCGCTGATGATTATTTAGTGAAGCCCTTTGCCTTTGACGAGCTTTTTGCGCGCGTCCGCGCGCTTCTGCGCAAGCGTGTCGAAACGCGCTCTACTGTGCTTTCTGTGGGTGATTTAAGCATGGATACTGTTGCGCGCACGGTTAAGCGCGGAGAGCGCCTTGTTTCACTCACCGCCAAGGAATATGCGCTGCTTGAATATTTCCTGCGCAATGCCGGACAGGTGCTTACGCATGACCAGATAGCAGACCATGTATGGAATTATGAGAACAGCTTTGAAACGAACCTTGTAGAGGTGTATGTGCGCTATCTTCGCGGAAAGATTGACAGAGATGAGCCTGTTAAGCTCATTCATACCATTCGCGGAATGGGCTATGTGCTTCGAGTGGAGGAATAGTTATGCGCTTGCGCGATAAAATGACGGCGTGGGTAACGCTGCTTACGGTTCTGACCGTGGCAGTATTCAGCTTGCTCATTTATGGAATGACGAGCTATGTGCTTGAGGAAATGCTTGAGCAGAATGTGAAGCTCTCACTATCTCAGATTGTTGCGCAGATAGAAAACGAGGTTCCGATTTCATCCGGAGTGTTTTTTGTAACCGAGGAAAACGGCAGCGAGCTGTATTCGCAGGGCGCGGATATTACACTTTTTGACGATATACCCGTAAAGCCGAATGTATTCAGGAAAATCAAGGGCGAAACGGAGTCTTGGCTGCTGCTGGATTCCGATGTCGTTTATGTGGATGAATTCGCCTTGCGTGTGCGCGTTGCCGCGTCCAGCTTTTCAAATGAGCGAATTTTGTCCACAATGCGGCTAATTTTCCTCATAGCAATACCCTTTGTTGCGCTGCTTTCACTGCTTGGCGCTCGCCTTATTGCGG
>CAZUTB010000329.1:0-3042 GCA_964622905.1 uncultured Oscillospiraceae bacterium
AAAGGCAGCATAATAATAACCTTTGTTCCAACGCCCTGCTTGCTCTCAAGGCTTATCGTTCCGCCAAGCCTGTCGATAAGCTGCTTTGAAATCGCAAGACCAAGACCCAAGCCTGCGCTTTCGGCAGTCATTCCGGCATGCTCCTGCTCAAAGGGCCTGAACAGCTTATTTTTAAGGAAGTCCGCGCCGATTCCGCAGCCGTTATCGGTAACGGTAATCCTGCTGTCGATAATATCGCCGCGCGTGCCGACGCGTTCAATTTTCAGCTCAACGATACCACCCTCCGGCGTGAACTTAATTGCATTGCCGACTATGCTCAGAATAATCTGCTTGACGCGCGCGTCATCCGTATAAACGAATCCGTCAAGGTTGACTCCGTCGTTGATGAGCTGCAAATTAATTCGCTTACGGCGCGCAAGAGGCGTCAGAACTGCGAGCAAGCTGTTGTATATATCCCTACAATAGTATATTTGTCTATTGATAGCGATTTTTCCTGCTTCTATATCCTGATAATTCAGCGCGCCGTTGACAAGCCCGAGCATATACTTGCCGGATTCCTCAATGAGCGCCATATTTTGCCGCAGAATATCCGGATTTTCCTCCGCCCTCGACATCTCGGCTATTCCGAGAATTCCCGTCATTGGCGTTCTCATATCATGGCTCATTCGTGAATAGAACGCAAATTGCAGCTGCCCATCGCGCGCCTTTATATAGCGCATATAGAAAAGAATGAACAGCGCAAGGAGGATTACCGTTACCGCAAAAAACAAGCCGAGCAGCAGAAGCAGCATATTCTGCGCGCTGCTTTGATAGTGATCCAGCGACATATCAATTCCTAGCAAGCCGATGAAATTTCCTTCTTCGGAATAAACGGGCGCATATCCCGTTATAAACCTGCCCCAAGCGTCGGAGGTATACGAGCCTAACGCTTTTTTGTTTTGTATGCCCTCCAGCTGAGTTTTGTCCAGCTTGGTATAGCGGTATATATCATTCCGCTCCTTGGGAAGGAAATGCCCTTCCGGATCAATCAGTCCGTTAAGCAGCCACATTCCGTCAAGCGGAGTATCCATGGTATAGCCAAGAAAATCCGCAGACTCCTTATCGGGACAGTATACATACTCGTAATCCGGAAGCGGCACTACGATGTAGACATTGCTTATATTCATATCCAGCTTAACGCCGTTTCCGACGTTCATGAGGCGGTAATTGATAGGGTCTACCTCCATTTCATTGAAGGTGAGCGATTTCATATAGCTTGCTTCCGCATCGGTAATGGTGAAGTTATTGGAAACAAGCAGCGCAATATCCGTTGCGATGGATTCGTTTGAGTAAAGCAGCTGGTCAACAATGTAGTTAGCGCTGAAATGCAGGCCTATCGACGCGATAAGCAAAAACAGCACCGCAAAAGCCACGATATGCTTTGCCGTGGTTATCCTCTTTTTGTTCATGCTGCTCCTCCTTTCTCCGCTGGCGTGTTTTCAAAGGAAGCGGAATATATCACCACTTTGCCCTTGCCGCTATTCTTTGCGCGGTAAAGCGCGGCGTCCGCGTGCTTATACAGCTCCGCAAAATTGCTTCCGTCCTTTGGATATTCGGCAACTCCGATGCTTACTCCAATGGTGAGCTTCTGCTCCGCCGAAAGCTTTATAGCGCCGATATCCCCGATAAACGCCTCAGCCTTATCAGCGACAACACCAATGCTTCCCGCATACGGGAGAAAGGCGACAAACTCGTCGCCGCCAAGCCTGCTTACTATATCGCCCTTTCTGAACGCCGCCTTCATCCTGTCGCTGATTTGCCTTAGCACTGCATCGCCCGCGGAATGCCCCATTGTATCGTTAATCTGCTTGAAATTATCAACATCCATAATGAGTATTATCGCGCTTTCATCGCTCTCCGAAATATACTTTGTCACTATGCGCTCGAACGCGCCTCTGTTGCTCAGGCTCGTAAGCGTGTCCATATCGCTCTGCTGCTTCAATTCGCGCTTTATTGCCATATCCGATATTTTTATGCCTATCGTCTGCCAGCTGAGCGCAATGCTCAGGAAAAAGAACACTGCGCAGTTTGAAATATCAAGGCGCAGAAGCGCTCCCGTCTTTACCGTGCAATCAATAATAATGAAAAGGACGGAAGCTATCCCGAACACGATATTTATTCTGTAAGGCTTATCCACAATAAGCATCGGAAGCGATACAACAAACATTATAAAGGTGGTTGCGTTGGTATCTGTGCCGCAATAGGTGCCCATTACTATTCCAAGGGCGAGCATAATAATTATCAGCGTATAGTATACCGGAAGAATTCGGGAAGGGCGCTTGGGAAGAACCGTTTTGCATAAGATGAACACCGCAGTAAACAGAGCAGTAAAGGAAATGTAAGCCAGCGGCATTGACAAAATGCCTACAAAGGAAAGGCTGAGGAAGGTAAGCACCGCCCCTCCCAGCATTCCCACAATGCATATGCGGTACATGGCGTTAAGGTTGGAGCGCTCAATATCCTCGTGATACTCGGAGAACGCAGTTGTGCTAGCGTATTTTTTCAGCGAATCGAGTATGTTCATTGCTTCTCTTCCTTTCGTACAGGCTCTGCAAATGCTGTGCCGCGCCGCGCCAACGCTGATGAAAGCATAGAGTAAAGCTTCTGTACCTCTACCGGCTTTGCAAGATGCGCGTTCATACCTGCCGCAAGGCATTTTTCGACATCCGAATCATACGCGTTTGCGGTAAGCGCGATAATCGGAACGGCAGCGGCGTCTGCGCGGGGAAGCGCTCGAATAGCGGTAGCCGCCTCAATTCCATCCATGACGGGCATTCTGATATCCATCAGAATCAGGTCATAATAATTCTGCGCGGAGGAAGCGAACATATCTACGCCTATCCTTCCGTTTTCGGCATGGCTGACGCTCATTCCCTTGCGGGATAAAAGCTGAATCATAATCTTTGCGTTAAGCGGATGATCCTCGCAAAGCAGCACGCGTCTGCCGCCAAGGTCCGCTGCCGCAGTTTCCGCTTCCTGTATATTCACCTGCGCCTCCGGCGC
>CAZUTB010000330.1:0-3040 GCA_964622905.1 uncultured Oscillospiraceae bacterium
CAGGCTCTTACTCTTTCGCGCGCTGATGAAAAGATACAGATTGGCGAAAAGCTTACCAAAGGGCTTGGAGCCGGAGCTGTTCCCGACATCGGAAGGCGCGCGGCGGAGGAAAGCCGCGAGGAAATCGCCGCGGCGCTCAAGGGCGCTGACCTTGTATTCGTAACCGCAGGCATGGGCGGCGGAACCGGAACGGGCGCCGCGCCCGTTGTCGCCGAGGTTGCCCGCGATTTAGGCTGCCTCACTATTGCGGTAGTCACCAAGCCCTTCCTTTTTGAAGGAAAGCAGCGCATGAAGAATGCCGAGCTTGGAATTGCCGATTTGAAGCAAAGCGTTGATACGCTTGTGGTTATCCCCAACGACCGCCTCCTTCAGGTGGTTTCCAAGGGAACTACGATGCTTGAGGCGTTCCGCATCGCGGACGATGTTCTCAGGCAGGGCATTCAGGGCATTTCTGATTTGATAGCGGTTCCCGCCATGATAAACCTCGACTTTGCGGACGTAAAGACCGTGATGGAGAGCGGCGGAATGGCGCATATGGGCATTGGCGTCGGCAAGGGCGAAAACCGCCTTGTGGACGCGGCGAAGAACGCCATCCAGAGCCCGCTGCTTGAAACCAACATTGACGGAGCAAGGGCTGTGCTTATCAACATAACCGGCGGTCCCGATGTAAGCATTCTTGAGATTAACGAGGCGGCAAACCTCATCATGCAGTCCGCCGACAGCGAGGCTAATATCATTTTCGGCGCGGGCATTGACGAAGCGCTGAGCGACGAGGTAAGGATTACCGTAATCGCGACCGGCTTTGAAAAGACTCCGTTCCCGCCCAAGGAAACAAAGAAGAGCGGGCGCGCGCCTTCCGCATTCGATTCCGCGCCTTACCGCGCTCCTTCGTTTGAAACGCCCGCCGTTTCATCCTTCGGCGCTTCGGATTCCTCCATTCCCGCTCCGCAGATTCAGGAAACCGAGCTTCCTATCTTCTCCGGAAGCGCCCGTCCTATGCCCGGTCAGCAGATGGCGCCTCAGCGCCCGATGACCCAGCAGCCGATGAATCCCTTCCAGCCGAATCAGTTCGCGCCGCAGGGACAGCCGATGCAGCAGTATCCGCAGGGCTATCCTCAGCAGAACCAGTTCGCGCCGCAGGGTCAGCCTATGCAGCAGTACGGCGCTTTCCAGCAGCAGCCCGGTGTGGCTTATCCTTATCAGCAGCCGGCTCAGCCGCAGCAGCCTAAGGATGACCCGACCGAAAAGGACGAGCTTGGAGTGCCTGCATTCCTTCGCAAGAAAAAATAAAACCTTCGAGGCAAGTAAGCATAGCTTACTTGCCCCTTCTTTACATCCATGAAAGCATAATAATTTCCGTATAAGCACCCTCCCCGCTTCCTTTAAAGGAGGCGGGGAGGGTTTGCCTGTCAAGAAAACTGAAACTTGCTTTGGGGATGCAATGAAGGGGCTAGCTCCTTCATTTGAAATCCGCGGGGGTGGCTTTGCCGCCCCGAGGAGCGTCTGAAAGACGCTTCCTATATCATTTCCTGACCGTGAAGCCGTAGGCTGAACAAGGAAATGATGCAAACTAGCTGTGCGTCTGCACCGCAGACGTGCAGCGAAATCTTGTCAAAACACTTTTTGACAAGCTCACACTCCCCGCTTCCTACAAAGGAGGCGGGGATTGTTTATGATATGTAAAGTCTTTAATGGTATCTCTGAAAAATACTTAAATCGCGCTTGCGCTGTATACGAATCTAGCCGAGGTTTCCGGCTCGATAATCTGAACGTAGGGTTTATCCTCCATGTTGCCGCTTTCACCCTCAAGCGCGGGAATTCCGCACCAAGGCTCAAGGCAGACATAATCGGCGTTTGCCTTCGGCTTCGACCATATTCCGAGTGCCGAGAACTTCGGGAAATCAAAGCGTATGCCTTTTCCCGTCTTGCGGCTTACAAGCCTTACCGAACGCGACTTCGGCGCGGTGAATATAAGTGCGTCGCGCTCGTCAAAGAGCGAGTGCGTGAGCGGAAGGGTCACTCCGTCCGCAAACTCCGCAAGCTTTTCCGTTCCCGTGATGATGTAACCGTTAGGGGCAAGGGCGTTGATTCCGTCCTCCTTCTTCTCGAAGATAATCTCGTTGTCCTCAAAGCATTCGCCGCTTCCAAAGGGCAGGGCAAAGCCCGGGTGACCGCCGATGCAGAAGGGCATAGGCTTCGTATCCCTGTTCTCCACAAGCAGCACCGTGCTTATCTTATCGCTTTCCAGCACGAAGGTAACGTGCAGGGTAAAGTGAAAGGGATAGACTGCATACGTTTCTGGGGTATCGGAGAGCAGAAGCTCCGCGAAGTCGTCACCGTGCTTGCCGAGAGTGAACTCCATCTTCCTCGTGAAGCCGTGCTTCTTGATTCCGCAGGGCTTTCCGTTAATCTTCACGCTGTCATCAACGGTAGAGCCTACAACGGGGAAGAGAATCGGGCATGAGGATGCCCATACCGCAGGGTCGCGCTGCCATATGTATTCGCGCCCGCCGTGCTTCCAAGACTCCAGCTGAGCGCCTAAGCTGCCGATTTCCGCGCTCGAATTGCCGTACTTCAGTTTAATCTGCATTTTGCGCCTCCTATGTTTTCTGCGTATATAATACGCCGAAGCTCTCGCTTCCGCAAGTATTGACACGGCAAAGTTCAATATGTATTATTAGCATATAAGTATTTTGTGCGGAAGAAGGATAACTATGAAGAAAGCCGGCCGTTTCATCTGCGCGTTTGCGGCGTTTGCCGTTGTAATATATCTCTCGCTTATCCACCCTCTCCTTTTCAGGGACAGGTTCTTTGATATAAACACAGTAAAGGCGTATGCGTTTGAAGCAGTTGCGCTCTGCGCCTTCGCGCTTTTCTTTATCGGGCTTATCATGCGCGGCTTTGAAACGGATACGCCCTTTGGCAATGACGATTTGTTTCTCCTTATATTCATGCTCGTTTCCGCCGCAGGAACGTATCTTTCGCCCTATCGGGACGAAGCGTTTACCGGCGAGATGGGCAGAGGCTGCGGGCTTATATT
>CAZUTB010000331.1:0-3039 GCA_964622905.1 uncultured Oscillospiraceae bacterium
TGTTAAAGGGCTTGTTGACAAAGCCGTTTGCGCCGCAGATTATTGCGCGCTCGCGCGATTCATCGTCCTGAAGCGCGGTGACGACGATAATTGGAATCTGCTGAAAGAGCAGGTTTTGCCTGATTCTCTTTATAACCTCATAGCCGTCCATAACGGGCATCATCAAATCCAGCACAATGCCAGACACGGATTTATAGCTTTTACTCAGCTGTGACAGGGCTTCCTGACCGCTTTCCGCCAGAGTAACCTCGTATTCTTCCTTCAAAAGGTTGTCAAGCATTGCCCTTTCAATAGCATTATCATCAACTACCAGCAGTCTTCTCTTCATCAGTTTGCTCCTTGCGCAGCCGCTCCGGAACGAAGTGTTCTTTTGCAATATAAGTATTATACAATATTGTCGTACAAAAGACAATTAATAAAATGTAATTATTTCTAGCAGGTCAAGCGCGCTTTCTTCCAATGCTCCGCCGCTGTACAAGGCAGCTTAATTATGGTATAATCGGCAGGTATGCGATGAACAGGCGGTGAGTGGCAATTAAGGAACGCAGATACGATGTAAGAACCGATATCAGCCAAGGAAGCAAGAAACGCCCTCGGCGCAGGCCCATCTCCTACGCCACGCTTGCTGCGGATGATAAAAAGCGAAAGACACGGGAAGGCGATTATATAACCCGATATTCGCCGCGCCGAAACAAAACCGCTTCAAAGCGCTATATCATTCTTACCGCAATATGCGCCGCGGTTTTTTTGATATCAGCCTTTCTTCTTATCCGCTACTTCGCTGATTACTCGTCATCGCAGTCCGTATCAAACCAGATACGCGATGAGTACAAGCGCTCCGCAGAGCTGACAGCTCTTCCGGAAACCGAAGCGCCGCCGGCAGAAGAAACCTCTGCGCCCGAGCCTACGCAAACGCCTGAGCCGGAGGATGATACCAAAGCCGATTACGCCGCTCAGTACGATTACAAGCCGACACCACAATGTCGTCCTACTATCCGGACAACATAACCAACGCTATCAAGCTTTCCTTCAGGCAGGTAAGGGAAAAGAATCACGATATAGTTGCGTGGCTGACTATTGACGGAGTTGTTGACGAGGCGGTTGTTCAAAGAGATAATTCCTTCTATCTCACGCATGATTATCTCGGGCAGAAAAACACGAACGGCGCGCTGTTTATGGATGAAAACTGCTCCCTGCTGCCGGTTCCCAATCATGTTATTGTTTACGGGCACAATATGAAGACCGGCGCGATGTTCGGGCGGCTTATACTCTATAAAACCAAAGGGCTGGATTACCTGAAAAAGCACGCAATTGCAACCTTCAACACTATGTACGAGGACGGCGAGTACGTTGTGTTCGCGGTGATTCAGGTGCATCTTGATTACACCAACAGGCGCTTTTTCAATTTCTACACACTTGACTTTACGGATGAGGACGCTTTCCGCGATTACATTATTAGAGCAAAGGCGCTTTCCTTCTACACCGTTCCCGTATCCGTAGAGCCGGGAGACAGGCTGCTTTCGCTTGTTACCTGCGTTGGCGAAAACAACGAGGATGAGCGGCTCATACTTCTTTTGAGGAAGCTGAGAGACGGCGAATCCATGAGCGACGTTAAGGCGGCAGTTAGCAGAGCCACAGAAAACTGATTTGAGGAGATACACAATGGCAAACAAAGCGCAGAGAGTATTGGAAAGCATTCGCTTAAGCTGCCCAGACAGCGTTTACAGGCGAGTCTGCGAGGATTTCAGCGAGCTGAGCGATACGCTTACAACCGCCGCGCAAAGAAGGATAGTAAAAGAGCTGCTTACAAGGCTTGAGGCGGAATGCGGAAGCGACGCCTGCGCACGCGTTATGCGCCCCTGCGGATACAACTGCCTTGCCGCGAGTACAATATCGGAGGGCAGAAAGAAATGGGCGCTTGCCGCCGGCGACCTGCCAACCTTCCTGCTTGCCCTTAACGAAAGCGGAATAGGCGGCGGCAATATGCATATGGAGAACGGCTCTATAATCGCGGTTTACTCAAAATGCTATTGCGGGCTTGCGAAAAACGGCGGTCTGCCCGCCGCTTACTGCGAATGCTCCGCAGGATGGTTCGAAAAATTCTTCTCGGAGGTTTTCGGGTCCCCCGTTTTGGTGAGGCTTCGCCGCACAATACTATCGGGCGCAGATGAATGCGTCTTTCAAATCGACATAACCTGAGATTAGGAGATATTTAATGACATTTTCCGATTTGCCCCTTATTCCCCCGCTTAAGCGCTCCGTTGCGGACGCAGGCTACGAAAGCCCTACCCCAATTCAGCAGGCGACGATTCCCCTTGTAATTGAAGGAAGCGACGTTCTGGGCTGTGCGCAGACCGGAACCGGCAAAACCGCCGCCTTCGCGCTGCCGATATTGCAGTATATGCACACAAAGCCGGTGCGCCCGCGTGTTATCCGCTCGCTTATCCTGACCCCTACGCGTGTGCTGGCGCTTCAGATATATGAAAGCTTTGAGCTTTACGGGAAGCCGCTGCCCGTTAAAACTACCGTCGTTTTCGGCGGAGTAAGCCAGAACCCGCAGGTTGATGCTCTGGGCAAGGGCGTTGACATACTGGTTGCAACCCCCGGACGGCTCTGCGACCTGATATCGCAGGGGTATATTTCGCTTGCAAAGGTAGAGATATTCGTGCTTGACGAAGCGGACAGAATGCTCGATATGGGCTTTATTCACGACGTCAAGAAGGTTATTGCAATGCTGCCCGCAAAGCGGCAGACGCTTTTTTTCTCCGCCACAATGCCGCCCGAGGTGGAAAAACTCGCGATGAGCATTCTCACCAATCCGAAAACCGTCAAGGTTGACCCGCCCACAAGCACGGTTGACGCAATCCGCCAGTGCCTTTACATGATAGACAAGGGCAACAAGCGCAAGCTGCTTGCGCAGTTGCTCAGAAGCCCCGAGGTGACGAGCGCGCTCGTATTCTCGCGCACCAAGTACGGAGTCGAGAGGATTGTAAGGGAGCGTACCAAGGACGGAATTGCGTCAATGGCAATTCACGGCGA
>CAZUTB010000332.1:0-3036 GCA_964622905.1 uncultured Oscillospiraceae bacterium
CTGCGCCTCACGGTCGTAAAAGCTGCAAGGAAGCGGGATAGATACCGCTCCTCGGAGTGGCGGAGCCACTCCTGCGGATTGTAATGAAGGAGAGGTCTCCTTCATACTTCCTCCTGAAAATTGGTGAGATAATTATTGTTGTCTAACCTTCTCTTTACACTATCCCACAATTCAACAAGCAGAGTTTTGACAGGCTGACAGGTGGACTGCTTGCTTGTTATTACCATTGTCAACAAATAATTTTCTCCTCCGCGCCGTGGATGAAACAGCCTGCGGCGTTCGTTATATCTGCGGTTACCTAGCTAACAATGACGCTGAATGCCGAAATGATTTACTTACCTTACGAAATTAGGAGCAGAGATATGAAAACGCTCAAAGGTTTATTTTCCCCAAAGACGCTGAGGGCGGCGCTCTCCGCCGCTTTAGCGCTTATACTTTGCCTTTCGGCTGCGCCGATAACCCTTGCGGACAGTGAGCTTATGCCCGAAAGCCTGCCCGAGGGCTTTTTCACCGTGAACTCCCTTGCCGTTATGGACGGGAGGCTCTACTGCGCCTCTTTTGACGGAATCTATATTGTTTCCGAGGATGGCGAAAAAATTGAGCTGATGTATGCGTTTGCGGATGAGGAGCTGCAGCCGGATGTTATTTTCGTCTGGAACGGCTCGCTCTGCGGGCTGCATTCCGATTCGGGCAGCGTTTACCGCTATTCCGCGTCCGGCGCGCCCTCCGAAAAGCTGCTCGTTCTCAACACAACCTCTATAAACAGGGACGAGGGCTATTTCATGTATTCCGAGCCGCTCTACGCGCCCTTTGTTTACGGCGATTTGCTTTACGCAACAACGCAGACCGAGGAGTATGGGGTCTACATAACCCACCGCTGGCAGCTTACGACGGGCGAGGAGCTTTCGCCCGTGAGTATGGAGAATCTTTATTGCGCGCTTCCCTATCCCGACGGGCGGCTGCTGCTTATACTGCGCGATTTGCGCGCATATTACGGCGATAACAGGACGGACGAAACCGCATCTGCGTACCTCTATGATGAAAGCACGGGCGCGCTGGAGAGCTTCGCTCCGCTTGACGGCTTTGAAATAAGCGCCTTTGCCATGGACGGCGAAAAGCTCTATTTCCTTTGCGACAGCACGGTTTACGAGCTTGCGCAGGGAGAAACGCGCCGCGCAGTCGGGTATGCAACCGCGATGTATCCGGACGCCTCGACCGCCGCGGCTGTCCTGGGCGGCAAATACTATGTTTCGGGCAGAACGCAGCTCATCTCGCGCGATATCAACAGGGACGCGAGCGAGAAGACCACAATAAGGGTCGCCAGCTTTAACTTTGGCAGCAACCATACCGACGCGGAAAAGCTGACCGACGCGGTTGAGCTGCTTGTTTCCCCGCAGCAGTACAGCATTGAGGACACCGTGGAGGCAATCAGGAGCGGAAGCACGGACGCGGACGTTTATCTGATTACCGCCGACGCGGACATGGCGAAGGTTTATGGGGAGGGCGTGCTTCTGCCGCTTGAAAGCGAGGAGCTGAGAAGCTTCGTTCTCGGCACCTCCGAGGCTGTGCGCTCCTGCGCGGCGAATGAGGACAAGGTGTATGCACTGCCGATTTCCGTTTATGACGCGGGCGGGCTGTGCGGCTTAAGGTGGTATCCGCAGGAGCTTAATATGGCGGGGCTTTCCGAAAGCGATATTCCCAAGGATTTGCTGAGCTTCTTTGATTTCCTCACCGAATGGTGCGAAAACAACGCGCCGGATTATCCGGAGCTTTGCATAATGAAGGTCTACGACAAAAGCTCCTTCATTCACCGCATTTTGGAAACGTATCTTTATTCCTGCAAGGCGGCGGGCACTTCTCCCGACTTTGGCGGCGAAACCTTCCGGCTGCTGATGGAGAAGGGCAGGGCTTGCCTTTCCGCGCTCAACGCGGCAGGGATGGTCTATAAGGACACAACGGACGAAAAGGCGCTGGAGGATTACTGGAGCAAGGCGGAGGTTTTTGAGCTTACCGAATACGACGCCTTCGATTTCAGCGGCGGCTGCTACTCTACCGCCAGATATGCGCCCCTGCCGCTCAGCGAGGGTATGAGCGCGGTGTTCCCGATAACCGTGGAGCTGCTTTTCATAAATCCCAATACCGCGCATATGAAAGAAGCGCTTGAGTACGTTTCGGCGTACAGAAGCGCTATGACCGAGGAAACGCTGATACGGCTTTCGCCCGAAAGCGCTCAGCCCGTTTTGAACCCGAATTATGATGAATACATAAGCGACACCGAGAAATCAATATCGGAGCTTGAAGCGACAATAGCCACCGCCTCAAAGCGCGAAAAACCGGAGCTTCAGTCGAGGCTGGACAATCTTCGCGAGGTGCTTGAGAACCGCGATTACTGCCGCTATCTGATAACGCCGGATGACCTGACGGATTACAATTTTGCCCTTGAGCATTCCGTTTCGGCAGGCAGCTTTAAGGGCTTCGACAACGCGGTAATGACCGCGCTGGACGGGTATTTTAACGGCAGGATTACGCTTGACGCGCTTATCGAAAGGCTCTCAGCGGCAAGCTTTTTCTAAAGCGGCTTTTTAGCGGTGTACAAAACGTGCGTTTCGTATGAGGTAATGCTGCCTCCGAAATCGTTTATCGCCTTTTTCAGCCCTTCAAAAAAGCGGCTTCTGTATGGTTCGGGAAGCGCGATGTGGTCGCAGTGCCTTGCGCTGAACGCGCAGTATTCGTCCGCGGTGAAAACGCGCTCCTTGTGAAAATCATATTCGCAGAAATCCGTGTAGCCGTAGTTTGCCGCCGCGTGGTAACCGAGCCTTTGCGTATAGCTTTCGGTCGGATGGAATTCCTTTGCGTAAACCTCCTGAATCCGCTCCCAAAGCTTCTCGTTCGGTGATTTTGTGTCCCTGCGCGTCATCATCATCGCGAGCGTTCCGCCGTTGTTCAGTAGCGCGAAGGTTTTTGAGAACGCGGTTTTTCGGGAATCCATTGTATCGTAGCCGCCGACATTACTATAGGATGAACAGGAAAATGGTG
>CAZUTB010000333.1:0-1083 GCA_964622905.1 uncultured Oscillospiraceae bacterium
TGGGATTGGTGGAGTTACCGGTGATGGAAACGTCCACGCCCTCATGCCACATGATTGCTACGCCCTCGCGAACATCATCCGCGCCGTAGCAGCGAACCTTGGAGCGCTCGCCGTTAGAATAAGCGGTTTCGTTTACGACGGTAAGAGCATGATCCTTCTTAACATCGGTTCCGAGGTAATCATACTTGGTCTGAACATAGGTGAAGCCGTTGATACGGGAGATAACCATAGCGGCGTCCTTGCCAAGACCGTTAAGGATTACGCGAAGCGGAGACTTGCGAACCTTGTTGGCGTTGCGGGCAATACCGATTGCGCCCTCAGCGGCAGCAAAGGACTCGTGTCCTGCAAGGAAGCAGAAGCATTCGGTATCCTCGCGAAGAAGCTTCGCGCCAAGGTTGCCGTGACCGTAGCCAACCTGACGCTGATCAGCGACAGAGCCGGGGATGCAGAAGGACTGCAGGCCCTCGCCCAAACACTCGGCGGCTTTGGCGGCGGTCTTGACGCCCTTCTTCAGCGCGATGGCGGCGCCCACGATGTAGGCCCATTTCGCGTTTTCAAAGGCGATGGGCTGAATGCCTTCCACGATCTTATAAGCGTCTACGCCCTTGCTGTTGTTGTATGCCTTCAAATCCTCAAAGCTCTTGAAGCCGTACTTCTCAAGCACGGGCTGGAGCTGGGGAATGCGTCTTTCATATCCTTCAAAAAGAGCCATTTTTCAGCGCACCTCCTAATTATTCCTTGCGCGGGTCAATCCACTTGACCGCGCCGTCCTCTGCCTTGAAGCGGCCGTAAGTGCCGATATTCTTCTCGTAGGCATCGTTAGGAGACATACCCTTTTTGATAGCGTCCATCATCTTGCCCAGAGACAGGAACTGATAGCCACAGACCTGATCATCCTTATCAAGAGCGATTTTGATGACATAGCCCTCGGTCATCTCCAGATAGCGAACACCCTTAGCCTTGGTTCCGTACATAGTTCCGACCTGCGAGCGAAGACCCTTTCCAAGGTCCTCAAGACCGGCGCCGACGACAAGACCGTCATCCGAGAAAGCGGACTGAGTGCGTCCGTAAACAATCTGGAGG
>CAZUTB010000333.1:1093-3033 GCA_964622905.1 uncultured Oscillospiraceae bacterium
TCGCGCATAGCGGTGTTAATAGCGTCGCACACAAGGTCAGTGTTGAGCGCCTCAAGAATCGTCTTGCCTGGCAGGATTTCCGCAGCCATAGCGGCTGAGTGGGTCATACCGGAGCAGCCGAGAGTTTCGACCAGCGCTTCTTCGATAACACCCTTCTTAACATTGAGCGACAGCTTGCAGGCGCCCTGCTGAGGCGCGCACCAGCCCACACCGTGAGTGAAACCGGAAATATCGGTGATTTCTTTAGCCTGTACCCACTTGCCCTCTTCCGGGATAGGTGCCGGACCGTGATTCGGGCCCTTGGCTACACAGACCATTTCTTCCACTTCTTTGGAGTACTGCATACCATGTCCTCCTGTTCCTGCATAAAATCAGGGTAATAACCCATACAGCTTATTATACCATACCATGACTGCCGCGAAAAGCCTTATTTCGTGTATTTTTTCACAAATACGCTATGAAAAGCGGCGGTTACTCATCCGAACCGGATTTGCAGCCGCCGCTATATGTGTGTTTGCTTTGATTTTACGATGGAGCGCTTTGATTACAGCTGCTCTCAGCCTTCGTTTCTTTCCGCAATCATATCCTTGACCTTCATGAGCCGAGTTTGGCTTCCGCGCTCATTCTCGTCAAGCTTCATAGTTATCACGCGAACGGTGCTTTCAAACTGCGGAATCATAACGTATTCAAGGGCATTGACGCGCCTGCGGGTCTTTTCGATTTCATCCGCAAGCAGATTGCAGGTTTTTTCGATTTCGGCAAGGCGAATCAAATCCGGAAGCACCTTAGCAAGGCGCGCTATCGCGTCATCAAGCTCCGCAGAGGTTGTCGCCATTCCGTAAGGGAGAATCGGCTCCTGAAGGGAGTCCTCGTCTACCTTAATTGTCGGAACATGAACGGAAAGAATATTCCGCTTACCAATCTCAATCTTCGCCTGACGCGCGGGATACATAACCGCCTCTTCGACTGCCTGATTATCCATAACGGCTCTTGAGAGCGCAAAACCCTTCAGAGCAACGCCAAGTTCCGTATCGACCTTAAGGCGCAGCGCCCTGTTTTCCTTGATAAAGCCGATGAACTGGCGCACCATTTCATCCTGCTTATCCTTGAGCAGCTTATGGCCGCGTTTAGCGGTAACAAGCCTGCGCTTGATGCGGGATAGCTCCATTCGCGTTGGATTGACACGCAGAGTGGACATTTACTTCTCCTCCGCCGCCGACGGCATATACTTTTCAATCATGTCATCGCGGATACGCTTAAGCTCGCTCTTAGGAAGCATTGCAAGCAGCTTCCAGCCGAGCTCGAGGGTTTCCTCGATGGAGCGGTTCACATCATAGCCCTGAGAAACGTATTCCTTCTCAAATCTATCCGCGAACGCCGCGTATTTCTTGTCGATATCGGAAAGCGCCGCATCGCCGAGGATGACCGCAAGCTCCTTAGCTTCCTTGCCGCGCGAATAAGCGGCAAAGAGCTGATTCATCGTAGCGGCATGGTCTTCACGGGTCTTCCCCTTGCCTATGCCCTTATCCTTAAGGCGGCTGAGGCTCGGAAGAACGTCGATAGGCGGCTCAATTCCCTTGCGGTAAAGCTCGCGGCTGAGGATAATCTGACCCTCGGTTATATATCCCGTAAGGTCGGGAATCGGGTGGGTCTTGTCATCCTCAGGCATTGTGAGAATAGGAATCTGAGTTATCGAGCCGGGTTTGCCGATAACGCGTCCTGCGCGCTCGTACATTGTCGCAAGGTCGGTATAGAGGTAGCCGGGGTATCCACGGCGGCCCGGAACTTCCTTGCGCGCTGCGGAAACCTCGCGCAGAGCCTCGGCGTAGTTCGTTATATCCGTGAGTATAACCAGAACGTGCATACCCTTTTCGTATGCAAGATACTCAGCGGCTGTAAGCGCCATACGGGGAGTTGCGATACGCTCGATGGCGGGGTCG
>CAZUTB010000334.1:0-3027 GCA_964622905.1 uncultured Oscillospiraceae bacterium
CAACGCCACTACCTTATCCATCTCACCGCTTTTGGCTGATATCATAATAATCGGACATGAAATCATAGATGATATCTCTGCCGAGAACATCAATGGAAAGCTGACGGCACAGCTCTATGAACAGCCCGCTCTTGATGAAAAGCACATAGCCAAAGCAGAAAACAACAAGCGCTATCGAAACGGCGTAAACCGTCCTTATTCGCGTTCTGAGCCTGCGCTTTTCCAGCACAACCCACATTATAAGGCTCATCGCAAAGCCCGCGAACGCTATGCGCTTATAGCCCAGAACGAAGAAGAAACCCGCTATAAGCATCCACTTAATTGTTCCCTTGCGCTTCCGCTCTATAAAGAGGAAATAGAGCAGAAAAAGCCCCATTGCGAAGGTTATATCCGCAATCTCCATTCGGCGCATGAAGCCGTATGCCTCGCCGCCCGAAATAACGCCGTCGATAACAGACTGAATGCTTGCGCCTATTCCGAAGCGCGCCGCCTCCAGCGCCGCCATCACCCCGTTGGCAAGCGCAAGCCCGAAGAACATATACCGGAGCGCCGCCTGCCTGAACATATACGCGCCGGAAAGCACCGCCGCAACGTTTATCAGCTGAAACAGCATCTTCTGCGCTCCGCGCGAGATAGAGGCTGATTCGGTTGAGTTTATCGTCCAGACGAAAAGGGAGATAACCGCAGTAAGCAAAAGCGGTATTGAGTAAAGCACAAGGAAGGAATAGAGCCTCGGCAGCACCTTTGAATCGCCGTATATCATAAAATAGAGGATTGCAAGCGCTATGCAGCCCACCGTCATCGCCTTTAAGAGCGAGCCGAAGCGCGCGTTTATTTCGAGCCAGTCGCCCATGCCCGCCGCGAAAATAAAGAAAACATACAGGATTACAAAGATTTTGGGCGGCTTTCTGAAATACTCGCTGTCAGGGCTTGTGAGCGGCAGCTTGTCATCCTCGGCGGCTTTTTCCCTGCGCCGAAACAAGCGCCGCTTCGGGTCAACCCAAACGGGCATATCATCCTTTGGCGATTTGATTTTTTTGCTAAGCCCCGCCACTCAGCTCTCCGCTCCCTGAGAAATCATACTCTTAGAGCCGTTATGCGAAACAACCTTCGCCGGAACGCCCGCAAGCGTAACATTTTCCTCGGGGCAGGATTTGACCACAACCGCGCCCGCGCCTATCGCAACTCCGGAGGCAATGTCGATATCGCCTATGATTCTGGCGCCCGAGCCGATGAAAACCCTGTCCCCAAGACGCGGCGCTTTATCCGAGCCGTTCGTTGCGCCGATGGTCACGCATTCCTGTATTCTGCACCACTTGCCGATTCTTGCGTTGCCGTTAACCACAATAGTTCCCCTGTGCGCAATGGAAAGCCCCGCGCCGAACGCATGAATCGGAATTGAGTAGCCCAGCCTTACCGCAAGCCGAAAAAAGCGCCACGAATAATAGGCGAGCGGAATATAGCGCAGCTTTCCGCCGCAGTCGGTATAGTACTCGCGCTTGCGCAGAAAAATTTCAAATTTCCAGATTTCATCGTTATAAATACGCGGGCGGCGCCGCCCCTCCGGAATGTAAAGCGCCTTTTTATCCGCCGCAAGGTATTCCCGCAGCTCTTCCTTAGTGCGCATTTTGCCGCCTCCCTCAGATTTTAAGCAAAGATTTTTTCTTAGAATTTAAGGACAGCATTGCGTAGAAAACCGGCGCGGGCGCTTTCCTCATAAACGGATAAAGCTTGCTCTCGAGCAAAAGCTCGTCGGTTATCCCCGTATCGTATTTTACCGCGTTTTCTCTGTATTGGCGAAGGCGGTTTTTCAGCATACCGTATTTTTCCTTTCCCGTAAGCTTCCACTTAGGGTTGAAAAGCACCTTCATTGAATCCAGCATACTGCTGAAATACAGGCGCGAAAGCAGCCTTTTCACCTTTTCGTTATTCGGGTTCCACGCAAGAATGATATCGTTGTAAAAGCGGAAAAGCTCCTCCACGTTTTCATCGTAGTCAAGCCTGTACTTGAGCCACATTCTCTCCTGAGTGTTCCACAGGTGGTCGTACAGCACATCGTCCTCAATGCGTATCTTTTCCGCAAACGCCATATAGCGCATTATGAAAACCTCGTCCTGATTCCTGCGCAGTGCGGGATACTCCACATGGTTATTAACCGTTATATCGCGGCGGAAGAGCTTATTCCACGGCGCGCCCTGAATCGCATACTCGCCCGACATATATATGTCGTATTCCTTCCGCGCCTCGCTTCCGATTACATCCCTCTTGCTGCGCTTAATCAGCTTCGGCTCGTTGCTAAAATCCGAACGCGACTGATAGGCGAAAACCAGCAAATCGCATTCCGCTTTATCGGCAAGCTCAACCATTCTTTTCAGCGCGCCGCTGATAAGCTTATCGTCGATATCAAAAAAATAAAGGTATTTGCCGCTTGCCGCCGCGATTCCCGTATTTCTGGCGGGACCCGCGCCGCGGTTTTCGGTGCTTATAAGCGTAAAATTCGGAAGACCCGCGATTTCGGCGCTGATTACCTCCGCGCTTTTATCCTTCGAGCCGTCGTTTACGAATATGAACTCGGCGTTAACTCCCGTCTGCTCCTTGAGCGTGCGGATTCCCTCCGCGGCGAATTTTTCCATGTTGTACACAGGCGTTATAACGCTTATATCGTACTTATCCATTCTGCTCCCGCTTTCTTTTTTTGGTTTTTACCCGCGAAGCATTGCGCGCACTTTTGCCGCCGCCCGCATTAGCCCCAGCCTTGAGAGAACGCGCTTCAGCCTCTCCCGCGCTTTATTCCTGCCCTCGAACGCTTTGAAGGCAAGCTCTGTTGCACAAAGCTCCTTTTCGGGGTCTTCTGTAAGCGCGGCTTCACCAAGGCTTTTAACCATCGGGTCAAAGAGCGCAAGGTCGCAGCCTCCGGCCGCCTCGCGGAGCCTAAAGCGCCTTGTAAAGGCATTCAGCTTCTCCGCCCTCTGCTCCCTTGTCAGCTCGCATTTTGGGTTCAGTACATAGGCAAGGCAGAACATTTTG
>CAZUTB010000335.1:0-3012 GCA_964622905.1 uncultured Oscillospiraceae bacterium
TCTGCATAATAATAACCGTGTTCATATCGTACCTGCTGCCCCTTATGCTTGCGGATATTATTGACTCAATCTTGGGCGACGAGCCGTCCTCTCTGCCCGGCTTCGTTACCGGAATGATAGACTCGGTAGGCGGAAGGGATTACCTTCGCAATAACCTGTGGATTACGGGTCTTGTGCTGATTCTGCTCAATATTGTCAGCGGCGCTTTCAGCTATCTCAAGGGGCGCTGGGCTTCCGAGGCGAGCGAGAGCGCGTCAAAGGAGCTGCGCGAGAAGCTGTACACGCATATACAGAAGCTGCCCTTCCTCTACCATGTCAAGGCGCAGACGGGCGACCTTATTCAGCGCTCTACATCGGACGTTGACACGGTAAGGCGCTTTATGGTGGGTCAGCTTCCCGAAATCTTCAACTGCATACTCAACATAGTGCTTGCAATGGTAATACTCTTTACCAGAAACGTTACGCTTACATGGTTCTCCATAATCATCGTTCCCCTGCTCTTCACCTTCGCCACATGGTACTTCAAGCTAGTCATCAAGAACTTCAAGGCGGTTGACGAGAGCGAGGGCAAGCTGAGCGGGGTTTTGCAGGAGAACCTTGCGGGAGTTCGCGTTGTAAGAGCCTTCGGCCGCCAGCAGTACGAGGTTGAGAAGTTCGACGAGTGCAGCAAGGATTTCCGCACGAAGGTTATGAAGCTCATAAAGTACATGGCTATCTACTGGTCCACCGGCGACATTATGACAATGCTTCAATCCATGCTCACGCTGCTCATCTGCGTTTACTACGCCGCGCAGGGCTGGATTACGATTGGCACGGTAGTTATTTTCACTTCCTATATAGGAATGCTGCTCTGGCCTGTGCGTCAATTAGGCAGAACGCTTTCCGACGCGGGCAAGAGCCTTGTATCCATCGAAAGAATTGACGAGGTGCTCCGCACACCTACCGAGCCGGACGAACCCAACGCGATAATACCCAAGGAATTCGGGGATATCGTATTCGACAAGGTATCATTCAAATATGACGGCTCACCTACGGTGCTGCGCGACCTCTCCTTCACGATTCACAAGGGCGAAACCATCGCGCTTCTGGGCGCAACCGGAAGCGGCAAAAGCACCATCGTGCATCTTTTGCAGCGCCTTTTCGCTCCGACAAGCGGAACCATTACGATTAGCGGAATACCGATAGAAAAGATAGACCGCGAGTGGCTGAGAAAGCACATCGGTCTTGTGCTTCAGGAGCCGTTCCTCTACTCCAAGACCATCAAGGAAAACGTCGGAATAGTGCTTGATGAAAGCAACGACGAACAGATTGAGCGCGCAGCGAAGATTGCGGCGGCGCATCAGTTCATACTCGAAAGCAACAAGGGCTATGATACGATAGTCGGCGAAAAGGGCGTCACCCTCTCCGGCGGGCAGAAGCAGAGAATCGCTATCGCGCGCACGCTGCTTAAGGAAAACGAGATGCTCGTATTTGACGACAGTCTTTCCGCAGTTGACACCGAAACAGATATGCAGATTCGCCGCGAGCTGAAGAAGCTGCCCCATCACGCGACGACGCTGATAATAAGCCACCGCATAACGACTCTGAGCCAGGCAGACCGTATATTCGTTCTTGACAAGGGACACATCATCCAGTCCGGAACGCATGACGAGCTGATAAATCAGGAGGGGCTGTACAAGCGCATCAACGCTATACAGAACGCTCTTGCCGAGGAGCTTGACGAGAGCCGCAAGAAGGCGGAAAAGGAGGCGAACTGATTTATGCAGGGCGAAGAACAATACGTTGACCATACTACAAAATTCGATATGAAGCTGTGGGGAAAGCTTTTGCATTACGCAAAGCCTTACCACAAGTACCTTTGGTGGATAGTTGCGCTGATGGGAATATGCGCTATTCTGGACGTTATTTTCCCGCTGCTTACCACCTATGCGATAGACAAGCTGATTCCTGCCGGAACGAAAGTAAACCTCGGCGGATTCATAGCGCTCTACCTGGGGCTGCTCGCAGCGCAGGCTGTGGCGGTTTACGCCTTTCAGATTTGCTGCGGCAAGGTTGAGGTCGGAACCTGCTACACCCTCCGGCAGCTTGGCTTTCAGCGCCTTCAGGAGCTGCCCTTCTCCTATTACGACCGTATGCCGGTTGGCTTTCTGCTTACCAGAATGACGAGCGACGCGCAGAGAATAGCGGACACCATCGGCTGGTCGCTGCTGGACCTTGTGTGGGGCTCCTTCTACATCATTTTCTGCTCGGTAACCATGTTCGTGCTTGACTGGCGGCTTGCGCTGGTGGTTATGCTCGTGTTCCCCCCGCTCGCCTTTGTATCGGCTAAGTTTCAGGGAAAGATACTGCACAATCAGCGCCTTGTGAGAAAGACGAACAGCCAGATAACCGGAGCGTTCACCGAGGGAATAATGGGCGCAAAGACGACCAAGACGCTCGTCCGCGAGGAGAAGAACTACGCGGAATTCGAGGCGCTTACAAAGGAAATGAAGCGCACCTCCGTTAAGAGCGCCTGCCTCTCCTCCCTCTACCTGCCGATAGTCGTTTCCTTGGGAAGCATAGCAACCGCTTATGTTCTCTGGCGCGGCGGCTACAACGTAGTCGTAAGCGGGATGACGCTCGGCGTATTCTCCGCGTTCATCAACTACACCGTTCAGTTCTTCCAGCCGGTAAGAAACATTGCCGCTGTAATTTCCGAAATGCAGGGCTCGCAGGCTGCGGGTGAAAGGCTTGTATCGCTTGTCGAAACCGAGCCTGAAATCGTTGATACTCCCGAGGTCGAGGCTGAGTTCGGCGATAACTTCCATCCTAAGCGCGAAAACTGGCCAAAGCTCGCAGGCGATATCGACTTCAAGAACGTTTCCTTCCAGTATAAGGACGGCGAAAAGGTGCTTGACGACTTCTCACTAACCGTTAAAGCTGGTCAGACGATAGCGCTGGTTGGCGAAACCGGAAGCGGAAAGAGCACAATAGTAAACCTCATCTGCCGCTTCTATGAGCCTACCGAGGGCG
>CAZUTB010000336.1:0-1149 GCA_964622905.1 uncultured Oscillospiraceae bacterium
CCGTTGACTGGTTGCGGGAAGCCATATTAATCTTAGCCTTTGCATCCTTTGCCATCAGTAAACGCCCTCCTCTCCCGCTGCCTTTGCGATTCTGTCGGTAATGATGACCATTATCATTCCGACGAGCGAGCGGAACACTCCGACGGCGGCGGAATAGCTGTAATTGCTGATTCCGGGCGCGGGCTTATAGGTCGCCTTCAAGCCTATATCATAAATATAGGTGTCGAAAACCTCGGCAACCTCGCGGTTAAGCGAGTTGAGCATAAGGTAAATCTGGTCAAAGCCGCTGTCGAGGAACGAGCCCATTCGGAGAATCAAAAGGGTGATAATGGTGGTCTTGATGGCAGGAAGGGTTATGTGCAGGAGCTGCTTGAAGCGCCCCGCGCCGTCAATAACCGCCGCCTCGTAGAGCTGCTCGTCAACTCCGGAGAGCGCGGCGAGATAGATTATTGTGCCCCAGCCGGCTTCCTTCCACATGATTTCGATGATGTACATAGGTCTGAACCATTCTTCGCTTGCCATGAACGGTATTGTTTGCTTTCCAGCGGCTGTAAGCATATTGTTTACAAGCCCCGAGGGACCGAGGAGCATAAGCATAATGGAGGCAAGCACCGTCCACGAAATGAAGTGGGGCAGATAGAGAACGGACTGAGTGATGCGCTTGAAGCCCGCCGAGCGAATCTCGTTGAGCAGGAGCGCCAGAAGAATCGGGAACGGGAAATAGATGCATATATTCAGAAAGGCAAGCACGAGAGTATTTCTCAGAAGCCTTAGGAAATCGCGATGCTGAAAGAATACCATGAAATTCTTATACCAGGGGTCAACCCACGGCGACATGATGCCGATGTTCTCGGCGGCGGGGTTGTACTTCTGAAAGATTATGCGCAGGTTCAGAAGCGGGATGAATTTGAACATTACATAGTAGATAACGGCAGGCAGAAGCATAAGATATAGCCACTTGAAGCGCAGAAGATGGTGCAGCTTTTTATGCTTAACGTAGTGAGAGCGGTTGACGACGCCTGTTTGTGACAAAGGTTTCAGCCCCTTCCTTCCCGATGGACAGTTTGCCCCTCGGGGAAGTGAATAATGCGCAGAAGCGCAGGCACGGAGAGGACGAATGCGGGGAATGGCGCGGTATCGCAGAGCAAG
>CAZUTB010000336.1:1249-3012 GCA_964622905.1 uncultured Oscillospiraceae bacterium
GGCGGGCGGATATGGAATCCGCCCCTACGGGTGACGAGTGCATTATCGACGAGCTGAATGGAGCGAGAGAGGAAGATGCTTTAATGCCTTTCCTCCCTCGCTCCTGATTGCCCTGTTATTACTTGGCGCTTGCCTGATAATTGGCGTTTACGTCGTCAATAATCTGCTGTCCGCCGAGCTTGAGCCATTCGTCAACGGCAGCCTTGAAGCCGTCCTTGTCAATCTGACCCATGATGTACTTAACGCGTGCGTCGGAAATCGTCGTCGCGATTTCGGTCTGGAGGGACTGCATATCGGAGGAGATGTAGCCGATGCTCATATCGGAAACGGTGTAAGGCTCGTTAGCGATGGAAACAGCGGTAATCTTCTGCACGTCGCTCATTCCCTGACCGTAGTCGAGGCTCTGAATGCGGCGGGGGAACATGGAAGCGAATACTTCGGAGGAGCCGTCGTCTGCGCGGGTCTTCTTCTGCTCTTCGCTTACGGTAAGGGTTCCGTCAGCCTGCTTGGTGTAATGGAGGTCTTCAACGCCAACGGTGGTGAGGATTCCGCCCTCGTTGTTAAGGGTCTCGATGAAATCAAGAATCTTATCAACGGTCGCTTCGTCCTTGACGGCTGCCTTGGGAATAAGGATTCCGCCGAGTCCGCCGTAGGAAAGGGTGGAGTTCAGAACGGGAGTTCCGTCAGCCTTGTAAAGAATCTGCTGAAGCCCGAGCTTCGCGGTGGGGTCTACGTTATCAATAAGGGAGTCGTACTTTCCGCCGGGGTAACGGGAGTTGGTGGCGGTGGTTATCATGGAGCCGGATACGCCTTCCTTAAGCGGTCCGTGCTTGTCGGTGTTTACAGCGAAGTCGGCGTTCATGTAGCCGTTTACATACATCCAGTTGAACAGGTCAAGCGTGTCATAGTACTCGTCGAACATGAAATAAGGAAGAAGCTTTCCGTCCGCGCTCATTCCCCAGTTGTTCGGCGCGCCGAGCATGCAGGCAAGGGTGTTGAAGCCGGCATAGGTCAGCTCCTTATCGCCGTTGTCGCAGTACGCAAAGCCGATGGTGTCCTTAACTCCGTTGCCGTCGGGATCGTTGTCGGTGAAGCCGGCAACCATAGCCTTGAAGCTCTCAAGGTCGGTAGGAGCCTTCAGGTTCAGCTTCTCAAGCCAGTCAAGGCGATAGATAACGCCTACGCGGGCAGAGGAAACAGCGGACGGGAAGAGGTAGTTCCTGCCGGTGATGGAGGTAACGTCAAGGTTGGACTGGGGGGCGATTTCCTTAAAGAACTCGCGCTCCTTAATCTTGTCGGTCAAATCCCAGAATACGCCTGCCTCGCACATATCGAGGTAGTTGGCGTTGGTGGTGAGGCCGCTGGTTACTACCATTACCATAGGAACGTTCTGCGACGCCATAACGGTGGAGAACTTGGTAAGGTAGTCGCCCTGGGGAGACCAGGTGATGTCAAGCTCTACGTTCGCGAGCTTTTCAACGGCGAGCAGCACGGGGTTCGTCTTGTTGCCCATTTCCGTTCCTACGGGAGCGGTTTCGCCGTAGAAGGGGCAAACAACCGTGATACGAAGGGGCGCTTCCTCGGCGGACGCAAAGCTCATTACTGAAAAGAGCATCGTCAGCGCAAGCAGAGCGGAGAGAAGTTTACGCATATAGGGTTTAAACTATACCCCGTAGAATGGACAGCGGCTTTGGAAAGATTCGTAGCACGTCACCAACCTGTGGACGATCACTAAACAGGCACGTCCCCAAGTACTGGACAGC
>CAZUTB010000337.1:0-1765 GCA_964622905.1 uncultured Oscillospiraceae bacterium
GGCGCACTTCATAGCCTCAAGGCTGCTCTCGCCCAAAGTGAACGCGCTTTGCTCTGTGCTTCTCATTTCCTCGGGAGTTATCGTTCTAAGCATTCTATGCCTCCAGCACAACCACGGCGGCGCTCTGACCGCCCGAATGGGTAATAGAAACGAAAGCGCTCTTAGCCCCAATAGTCACAAAGCGCTCGTAAGCCGCGCCGAGAAAGCGGACGGAGGGCTTGCCCGCAGCGTCATGCTCCGTGCTTATCTGCTCTATCGAAAGCCCGCCGCTTATACCCGTTCCGAGCGCCTTCAATGCCGCTTCCTTTACAGCGAACATTGCGGCGGCGCTTTCATAAACGCCTTTTCCGCGCGCGGAAAGGTACTCGCGCTCGGCTTCCGTATAAAAGCGCTCAAGAAAGCGAGGCTTTTCCATCGCCGTCCTGATACGCTCAACCTCGCAAAGGTCGATTCCGATGCCAATTATCATAAATGCTCCTCAGACGTAGCCCATGATTCCGCGAACGGAAACATCGCCCGCCATTACCCTGATTCGG
This sequence comes from uncultured Oscillospiraceae bacterium, assembly GCA_964622905.1. GTDB lineage: Bacteria > Bacillota > Clostridia > Christensenellales > Aristaeellaceae > STF2-37. The sequence continues at coordinate 537 of CAZUTB010000337.1, forward strand.
TTTCCCGCATCATCCCTGATGATTAAAGCGCCGCTTTCGTCCATATCCTCGGCTGTCCCAACTGCGCTTACCGCGCCCGAAACCGAAACGCGCGAGCGAAGGGTGATGCAGTTTTCCTTGAACTCGCTGATGAAAGCGCCCTCGCCGACTTTCATAAAATCCGCATACAGAGTGTCCGCTTCGGCGATTATAGCCCTGATAACGTCCGCGCGCTTTAGCCGCTTTCCGCTCTCAGCAAAAAGGCTGGTTGCCCGCGCCTTCAGCTCGTCCGGAAAATCCTCCGGAGGGCGGTTTACATTAACGCCAATCCCGACAACGGCGTATTCGAGCTTATCCGGCTCGGCAGCCATTTCCGAAAGAATCCCGCAGAGCTTTTTGCCCGAAACGATAATGTCGTTAGGCCATTTAATCTGCGCGTCAAGCCCCGTAAGCTTCCTTACCGCCCTAGTAACGGCAACAGCCGCAAGCATGGTAAGAAAAGGCGCTGAGGACGGCGGGATAAACGGACGCAGGCAAAGCGTCATATACACGTCGGTGTTCTTCGGGGAAATCCACTCGCGCCCGAGCCTGCCCCTTCCCGAGGTCTGCTCGCCGGCATAAACCACAAGCCCGTCAACGCCGCCCTCCGCCATCAGCTCCTTTGCTCTTTTATTGGTAGAGCCGATGACGGGGCTGTAATCAAGGCTTTTTCCTATAAGCGAGGTGTTAAGCCCACAGGCTACGATTTCGGGAAGCACGATATCCGCATCCGCGTCAAGCATATAGCCGCGCTTGCCCGAGCTTATAATAGGGAAGCCCGAAGCGCGCAGCGCGTCAATCCTTTTCCAGACAGCGGCGCGGGATATTCCCATCTCGCGGGCAATAGCTTCCCCGCTGACAAAGCCGCCGCCAATAAGCAATTCAAGTATTCTGTCCATAAAGCCTCCGCGCTTGTAAAATACCCATCGGGCGTATATAATAATACGGTATTTGCCGCCCCGGGAAAACGGGAACGCAGATAGGGCGGAGAACATCGACACTCCGAAAGCCATATTATCATACAACAAAATCCGCCGCTTGGAAACAATAAAAGAACAGTTTCCGTTATTTACGGCGTTAAGGAGAAGTTATGCAGCAAAAACCGTTAAGCATTATTCAGGCGCTTAAGAACAACATTCATCAGGTTATAGTGGGCAAGGACGACGTTGTGGAGCTGATACTCATATCCCTGCTCTGCAAGGGTCATGTGC
>CAZUTB010000337.1:1775-3004 GCA_964622905.1 uncultured Oscillospiraceae bacterium
AGACAACGCTGGCAAGCGCGCTTGCAAAGTCCCTTGACTGCACCTTTAAGCGCATTCAGTTTACCCCTGACGTTATGCCCTCCGACGTGACGGGCTATACCGCGATAAACCTCAAGAGCGGAGATATGGAGTACAAGCCCGGCGCAGTTATGAGCCAGATTGTGCTTGCGGACGAGATAAACAGAACGTCCCCTAAAACGCAGTCCGCGCTGCTGGAGGTTATGGAGGAGTTTCAGGTTACCGTTGACGGAATAACCTACAAGCTGCCCCAGCCCTTCATGGTGCTTGCAACGCAGAACCCCGTTGAGTTTGTGGGAACCTATCCCCTGCCCGAGGCTCAGCTTGACCGCTTCTTCATGAAGGTTTCCATCGGCTACCCCTCCGTTGAGGAGGAAATGGACGTTCTGGAGAAATACAGCGGGCAGATTAAGCCACTCCAGCAGCTTATTCCCGTATGCTCTGCGGAGGACATTATATCGCTGCAAAGCGCGGTCGGCGGAGTTTACTGCTCGCGCGAGGTGCGCTCATATGTGGCGCAGCTTGCCGCGCAGACAAGAACGCATCCCAGCCTGCGCCTAGGCGCTTCAACCCGCGCAGCAATAGCGCTCATAAGGGCAAGCCAAGCCAACGCGCTGCTTGACAGCCGCGATTTCATACTGCCCGAGGATGTGCAGAGCATGATTCTACCCGTATTCTCGCACAGAATATCCCTGACCCCCGAGGCGAGAATGAACAGCCAGACCGCGGAGGGCGTGCTTATAGAGATACTGAAATCGGTCGCGGTTCCCACAAGGCGCGAAATGCAGAGCGAGGCGCCTGTTACCAGGAGGATGAAATGACAAAGCGGGGCGCAATAACGCTCGCGGCGGCTTTCACGCTCTGGATATGCGCGCTTTCCACCGGAAGCCCGCTGTATCTCTATGCAGCCGTCCTGCTGACGCTGATGGCAGTATACTCGGCTGTGAGCGTTATGCTCGCGGCTTATTCGTCAAGCGCGGAATTTACCGTTGACGAAAGCGTTATCGCGCGCGGAGAGCTTATTCACTTTTCGCTGAAAAGCTCCGGAAGAATCCTTCTGCCAATATCCGCCCCAAGCGCTACGGTAACAATTGCCGAAAGCGAGCTTCCGTATATAATGACGCTTCCCGCCTTCGGCCTGAAGCAAAACCAATACTATCAGGTTTACCCGACGCGGCACGTCGGAATACTGACCCCGCGCGTAAGCGCCG
>CAZUTB010000338.1:0-2997 GCA_964622905.1 uncultured Oscillospiraceae bacterium
GCCCACTCCGTCCCTGTCGGGCATGAAGCAGTTGCGGCGAACGCTGATTTCAACGTTCTCCTTGTTCGGGTCCTTGCCGTGGAAATTAGCATACAGCACGGTTTCCTCGCCGTCCTGAACGGTGAACCACTTGTAGGCGGACTCGGCAGGATTCCATGCGCACGGGTCAGCCTCGCCCTTTACGCATTCCTCCAGCGTAACGGTTTCGTACATCATAAGCCCGTTGAGGAACACAGCGCCGGTATGGCGGACGGTCGGGGCAAAGTACCAGTCGCCGCAGACGAAGGTGGTATAAGGATTGTACGCGCCGAAAATAGAGTTGTTCACGCGCGCCGTCCACACATCGCCCTCGTACTTCGTCCAGCCGTAAAGCTCCTCCGCGCCGGTTATCACAGCGCCGAGCGGCTTTTCGGAGCGGTAAACAATGCGCTTATCCTCTGTTCCCGCATTCTTCGGGTTTACATACTCGCGGTAAATTCCGGGAAGCACGACAATCTCGTCGCCCGCTACGGCGGACTGAGCCGCGTCGTTAATCTTGAGAAACGGCATTTCCTTCGTTCCTCTGCCAAATTCCTTGGCGTTTGCGTCTACATAGTAAATCAATTCATTCACACCTTTCAAAAATCGTGAGCAGCATTAAAATGACCCCTATGCGCAAAGGATAACACAAATTAAGGAGAAATGAAATACAAATAAACGAAACGTTTTGTTTTATACTTTGTACAATACCAATGGGCACAAAAGCAGGACAACTTATAAAAGCGGGACGCAGGCGGCAAAGCATATCTCAGCTCGCAATAAAGCAAGGCGCTTTGCCGCAAAAGGAACATTTTCAAGGCGCAGAGCGTTATATAGAAAACAAACACGAGGAGGTTTCCCGATGAAACGCATTCTTACCCTTGCTCTGCTTATTTCCGCAGCGCTTGCCGCAATGATTCCTTCCGCAGCAGCCGAGATAATCCCGCCCGAAGGAATCGACGCCGATTTTCTTGCCTTTACGGGCATTGAGGGCAAAACGGCGGTGGTGCTCTGTGAATCCTTAAGCGTATGCGACGAGCGCGACGGTAAAACGCTCATTACACGCGGGTACGGCGAAGTCTTTATAACCACCGAGGGCTTCGACGGCTGGGCGAACAGCTATTACAACGACGGCGCAAGCATAGGCTGGGTGCGCTCCGATTATATACTTGTTGACCCCGCGTACTATCTGACGGATGAAAGCACGCCCGTTTACGCCTATGCGGACGCGGCGGCGCCAAGGGTTGCGCTTCTCGGCAAGGGCGAAAGGCTTCCGATAATCCTTGATGACGGCGAGTGGCTTACTGTAAGCATAAGGGGCGCGGCGGGCTGCATTCGCAAAACTCCGCGCGATACCGCGGCGGAAAGCGGCTTCAGCCCCGAAAAGCTTGCGAACATAGAATGCGCGGAGCTTACCGTCAACAACAAGGTTATAACGCTGACGGACGTTTCCCTGCTGAAATCGCTTTCGGAAATGCTCACAAATGTCAGGGACAACGGCGCTGCAACGGCAGGCTGCCCCTTTGAGGCGGAGCTGCGGGTTGTCGTTTCGGGCGGCGAGGTGATAACGCTGCTGCTCGCTACCGACAGCTGCTGCAACTATCGAATCAGCAACCGCGATTACAGCTACGCAAGAAACCTCTGGACTCCGGACACCGGAGTGAATAACACGGTTCTCTTTGATTTATTCGGGGTAAAGCTGTGGTGAGCCCGTCAAAAAGTTGCTTTTGACAGGCGACCGGCAAACAGCGTTTTGACCTTGCCGGAGAATTTCAGCGAATGCACAATATGCTTGTCTTCTCCGCAGTTTGCGCATATTCCGCGATAGCTCCAGTAAACGCAGTCCTCGCGGCTCAGCGGCGTCCCGATAATTCGGCTGAGGCAGCCGCGGCACACGCGATTGCAGTACATCCTTAACAGCTCTCGGCTTCTCATGCTCTCACCATTCCCATATTTTCTGTATGTGTATGCGGAAGCGGAAATAAATAGAACGGAATCGTAAAATTGCCCGCTGCTGCTTTATTGCGGCGGCGGGCGCGGCAGAATCAAACAGTCAATGCAAAGCACATCCGCTCATATAAAACTCCTTTATATCAAATACGAATCATACTGTTATACGGATTTGATTATTGCAATAATTACAATTTTGTTTCGTATACATACACAGTATTCATAAATTACTCATTTGCAGCAATGCTAATATGCTTATGTATGAATCGCTATGAACGATGCATACCCCCATGAAAACTATTAATCCTTCGCCTCTCGTAAGCGCCGCAAAGCAGCAGTATGCGGCGTTTTTTCTGTATCAATCCGGCTCCGAGAAGCTGCGCAGCGGGCAGTGCGGCGCAGTAAAATAAAAGAGAAAAATACTATGTCTTTTCTGTTGCATATTGGTAAACTCTAGTGTATACTTAAATAGTGCAGATTATTGATTTTTATCCGCTTCCCGCACGAGAGAGAACAGCGGTATGACGGTTTTACTTAAGGCATAAGCGAGGAGAACAGATATGAACGCTCACGCTCAACGGATAGGCTATAGATATATCTTTATTGCGCTTTGCACATTGCTTTTATTGGCGTTTATGCCTGCGGCGCTGGCGGAAACCATTGTTCCCGTATCCTCTTACGCCGAGATGCAGAACGCGATAACCACATATGCAGGTCAAACCGTCACCCTGGAGATGCAGGGAAGCTTTTTGTTAGGCGGAGCAGCCGGAATAACAATACCGGCGGGCACTAGCGTGACCATAACGAACAAAGCGGGCGTTGCGGCTACGCTCACCAGGAATGAGTTTTATGCGCACAGCGGCTCCCGAATAGACATTCAGGGCAGCTTAACCATAACCGAGAACACGGCAGGCGGCGGCTCTCTGACCTTTGAAAGCAACAATGGATATTACTGCGCGGACAACCCACAGTTTGCGGTATACGGCGTGGGCAGTCAGCTTATTTTTAACAGCGGCACATTTACGGGCC
>CAZUTB010000339.1:0-2992 GCA_964622905.1 uncultured Oscillospiraceae bacterium
CCGCTTGACGCGCCGAACGGCAAAAAGCTTTACACCGACAAGCTCGGCGGCTATATATACGGCGAGTCCGCCGCAGTCAAGGTGCTTTCCGGCGATGAAGACGGCTGGACGCTTATTCAGGCTTACGACGACCACGACAGGCTCTTGACCGGCTATGTCAAAACGAGCCTGCTAAAGACGGTCACTCCGCGCAGCGATTACGGAATAGTTATTGACAAGCTGACACAGCGCCTTTACATATTCAAGGAGGGCGAGTATTTCAGCGAGCTTGCCATATCCACGGGGCTTGTAAACGATAAGCAGCCATATAACGAAACCGCGTCCGGCGAGTTCATGCTCGTAAGCTGGACGGGCGGCTTCTGGAGCGGAAATATGTTCTGCGCAATGGGAATCCGCTTCAACGGCGGCGACCTTATTCACGAGGTTCCGCACTTCGTATCCTCAAGCGGCGGGAAGAATTACAGCTCCTTTGAGCCGCTTCTGGGAACGCGCGCAAGCCACGGCTGCGTAAGAGTTCAGCGAAGAAAGAACAATCAGGGCGTGAACATGACGTGGATTTGGAACAACCTGAAAAAGAAAACGAAGGTGCTTGTGTGGGACGACGACGGGAGAGTATTGGAATACCCGCCCGATGACTATACCCTCTACTGGAATCCCAACAATGGCGGCAACTACCACGCAATTGACGATTGCCGCGGGGTCAAGGACAAGTTCCTTCCGCTGACCGCGTTCACCTACGGCGAGCTTGACACCGCGCCGTACAGCAAGCTTACCATTTGCCCCTACTGCTGCCCCGTTCAGCGCAAGAGCGTAATAGACGAGCAGAACGCCCTGCGCGTTCCGAAAAAGGATGCGGAGAGCGAAACGGCAGAAGATCAGACGGACACCGACAGCACGGAAGATACGGAAAGCACCGTAGACGAAAGCAGCGAAGGCGAGGAGTAATACCGAGTTGCTTTGTGCAAATATGATAATAAGCAGCAAGCGCCCGAGCGAAAATATGCTCGGGCGCTTGCTTTAGTCTGTCAAAAACATGATTGTTGCTTTGGGTTGCAATGAAGGGGTAAAACCCCTTCATTTGAAATCCGCTTTGGGTGGCTTTGCCGCCCCGAGGAGCGGCTGAAATGCCGCTTCCTATATCATTTCCTGACCGTGAGGCTGAAAGCCGAACAAGGAAATGATGCAAACCGGAGCAAGCAAGCCCAAGCGCACTTGCTCCGAAAGCCTCAAAAAATCTTATACTCACCCGCCAGCATAAGCAGGCAGAAGAAGTAGAGGCAGTTATCGTAGTAGCGCCTTTCGCCCTTCCTGAGAGGTGTGTTCCAGAACTTAAGCACCCATTCCTTGGCATTTTCGCCGTTTGCCGCAAGGCTTCCCGCCGCGGTGGTCGCAATAATTGCAACCGGATGAAGCGCCTTTTCCTCAAACGTTTCTCCCTCTATGGTGTAAACATGGAAATCATCATCGGGAGCAAGGCGGGAAAGGGAGCGCTGCAAATTATCGGCTATCTCGGAAAGCGCGGGGGTCTTGCCGTTCCATGCCGCGTCAAGCCCTATATTCATCGCTACACGGTAAGCGTCCGAATAGAAATTGCTGTGCCCGCGAGTGGTTTCCTTGCTTCCGTCGTACATCGCGTACTCAGGCGCCATTCCCGTATTCTTATCGCAGGAAATTGCAAGGTATTCGCGGCTTGCCTTCTCCGCTTCCCTCCAGAAATCGCGGTCGCGCTCGTCCGCAAGCTCCGCAAAGAGCTTGTAGAAATGCATAAGATGATAGGAGGGGTCGGACCACTCCCATTCGGGAATGAATTTGATATAGTGGTTTTCGGGATTCCACATTGGCTTTCCGCCATCGGCAATTTCGCTCTGGTGCAGGCAATGGCGGAGAATCGTCCGCGCCTGATTTGAATAATCAAAGGGCGCAGCGCCGTCGCCCCAGCGCTTTCCCGCGAAGAAAAGCGCCATAGCGTAGTATTCCTCGCCGTCGGGCGCGGGACCCTCGCTGTTCTTCTTTTCCCCGCCCGGCTTTACAGACCAAGCGAAATAGCCCTCATAGCGCCCGTCCGTCTGATGCATATAATCCCAGGAGAAGAGCCAAAGCTTATCAAAGATGTCCTTGCGGTCCATCTGGACAGCCATCATCATTCCGTAGCTCATGCCCTCGGTGCGCGCGTCAAAATTGCCGGTGTCCATCATATAGGCGTGTCCGTCGCCCATATCGAAATAGAACTTTTCGCTCTCGTCCTCAAAAATGGTGTGGAAGGCACGCGCGATTCGCGCGTCAATTTCGCTCTGCTTAATTCCTGCCGCTGCGAAAAGATTGGGATAAGCGCTCATAATTCTCTCTCCTTAATAACCGCGTCAAGCTTTGGCTCAAGCCCGCTTAAGGTAGCAAAGTAATCGGCGGGGGTTTCGGCGCGGCGAATCAGCTTGAACTCGCCGCGTTCGGTATACAGCACCTCGGAGCTTCTGAGGCGACCATTATAATTATAACCCATTGAGAAGCCGTGCGCGCCCGTATCGTGGATAACCACGATATCGCCGATGTCAATCTTCGGAAGCATACGGTCTATTGTGAACTTATCGTTATTTTCGCAGAGCGAGCCGACAATATCATAGCAGCAATCTTGCGGCGCGTCCTCCTTGCCGACGACGGAAACCTCGTGATAGCTGCCGTACATAGCGGGGCGCATGAGATTGCAGGCGGTGGAATCAAGCGCGATATAGTGCTTATAGGTGTCCTTTTTGTGGACGGCGTGGCTGACAAGCCAGCCGTGCGGCGCGGTCATATAGCGCCCAAGCTCGGTCTTTATGGCAACTCCCGTAATTCCCTGCGAGGTGAAGCAATCGCGGTAGACCGCCTCAACTCCCGCGCCGATGGAGATTACATTGCTTTTCTTTTCCTCGGGACGATAGGGAACTCCGACTCCGCCGGAGAGATTTATGAAGGCTATAGCAACGCCCGTTTCGCGGTAAAGCTCAACCGCCGTCTG
>CAZUTB010000340.1:0-2987 GCA_964622905.1 uncultured Oscillospiraceae bacterium
CTTCTTGAGCGTAACGCCCTCCTCGGCAACGATGAGCTTTTCAAACGGGGTCATGAAGGTTGAAACCTTTTCGGAAACGTCCATGCGGCTAACGCGGTAATCCCTGCCGGTAACTATACCGAGCAGCTTTCCGTTGGGAGTTCCGTCCTCGGTAACAGCAACGGTGCTGTGACCGGTAGCGGCCTTTAGAGCAAGAACGTCGGCAAGCGAAGCGTCGGGACGAATGTTGGAATCGGAGCAGACAAAGCCCGCCTTGTAGCTCTTAACTCTTGCTACCATAGCGGCTTCATTTTCTATCGACTGTGAGCCGTAAATAAAAGAAATTCCGCCTTCCTTCGCAAGAGCGATCGCCATTTTATCATCCGAAACGGACTGCATTATGGCGCTGACAAGCGGAATGTTCAGGGTTATCGGCGATTCCTCGCCCTTCTTAAATTTGCATAGAGGCGTGCGAAGGCTTACATTAGAGGGAATGCACTCTGCGGATGAATATCCGGGGATGAGAAGATACTCGCTGAACGTATGAGACGGCTCCTGATAGATTTTTGCCATGAACGTCTGACGCTCCTTTCACGCTTTTGCAAGTTGTCTTGAAAAACTAAGCAATAAAGGCGGTTTATCCGTCTTTATTTTTTCTATTATACATAAGGCTGTGCGCTTTTGCAAGGCGCTTGTCAAAAGATTTTGACAAGCTTTCGGCGCACGCTTTCGGAGCAAGTGCGCTAAAACTTACTTGCTCCGGTTTGCACCATTTCCTTGTTCGGTTTTCAACCTCACGGTCAGGAAATGGTGTAAGGAAACGACCTTCGGTCGCTCCTCGGGGCGGCAAAGCTGCCAACTGCGGATTTCAATGAAGGAGAGGACTCCTTCATGCTTCCTCCTGAATTATTGTGTGATTAGTTAACAAAATTGCGTCAATGTTAGTCCATTCATTAGTCACCCAGAGCAACCATCAGTGTATTTGGCAGACAAAAAAGCGCCTGCTTTTTAAGGCAGACGCTTTAATGCAGTTATTAGGTATTAGTCTTCTTTTTCAACTTCTACATAGGCTATCGCGTCAACGGAGGCGGGAACGAGTCCCTTTTCGGTGTAATAGTCAATGAAGGAGGAGTAGACTTCCTTGCGGATAATCATGCTGCTTCCGGGCATAAGCGCGCGGTCGGAGTACAGCGAATCATCATCAATGTAGAGAATCTTTCCGTCCGCGTCAAGCAGGGCAAGAACCGTGCTGATGTCGTAGAGCGGCGTGTCAGTATTGTTGGTTATTGTTGCGATGATATAGTTGTGCGTAAACCAGCCGTCAACCTCGCCAAGAGACAGAGAAGTTTCGCAGGGCAGGCGCAGGTTGTATGCGGAGTTATCGCTCTTGCCGGTAAGCGTCATCATGTGGTCGGCTACCGTGCTGAGCACCTCGGGCTTTACATCGGCGTACATTTTAACGTAGGTGTACTCGCCGGGCTGGAGGTATCTTGCATAGGCGCTGACGTAATCGGAGGAGTTGATGGCGTTTCCGTCGGCATCGTAAACCTCGAGAACTCCGGCGTTGACCTTGATAGCCTTGTCGCCGGTGTTCTCAACCTTTGCGTAGCAGTAGCCGTAGCCGCTCCACGAGTTGCCGATTACATGGAAATCCTCTTCGGCTACATTCAGCTTTCCGGCAGCAAAAGCAGAGGCGGTGCTGAGCACAAGCAGAAGCGTAAGAGCAATTGACAGTAGCTTTTTCATTCAGGCTCACCCCTTCGTCTTTGATTATTACATTATAACATAGAGGCGCGGCGTTTGGAATAGCGACATTAAGCGAAATTATTTATGAATATTCGTTCCGGATGAGTGATTATATATATGCAAATATAATTATACTATTGTTACGGCGGAAATCCTGCACTTTGCTTTATGCGTAAATATTGAGATAATAAATACCATAATGGCATTAATTCCGCCTCTTACGAACAAGTTTTCAAAGCTTTATATCACGGCAATGAACAAATGTTACAATAATATTAAATATGTTACAGCGCAGCCTCTCAAACTGCTTAAATTTAATGAAATGTCGAAAATGGTCGCATTTTTCTATTGACAAATCAATAAGGGCAAAAATCCGCTTGCTTGTGGATAACTTACCGACTTGGGGTCAAAACGAGGTGATTCAGGCTCAAAACCGTGCTGTTTTCGGTATTTGATTTGCGGATAACTGTGGATAACCCTGTGGATAATGTGGATAAACTAAAACCGTTTCGCTTACCTGAAAATGGCTTATGGCGCATTTTTACCTTGCCTTTGCATAATTGCGTTCGTAACAATTTGAGAAGTGAATATGCATTTTCGGAAGAAAAACAGCGGCATTTCAAGCAGCTTTTCAAGAAAATCAAAGCATATACTTGTATTTCACCGGAGTATATTTTGTGCGAGGTGATTATTGTGGGCAAGTCAACAATGTTAAGCCGAAAACGGCTTTGCATATTATTCGTTCTTTTGATTATCGCTGCCTGCTTTTCATCGCTCCTGCTCTTTGGTGAAAGAAATGCAGCGATGGATAACGAGCCGGATATAGCGGATAAAAAGCCCGAAGGGAAGCTTTCCGGCTTGAGAATAGCCGTAGACGCGGGGCATGGCGGCTATGACGGCGGAGCGCGCGCAAGAATAAGCGGAATATGGGAAAAGGAGCTCAACCTTGCGGTCGCACTGCTTCTAAAGGATGAGCTTGAGGATATGGGCGCAGAGGTTGTAATGACTAGGGACGCGGACGAGGACCTGGCAGAAGTTTCGGGCAGCGGGAAAAAGCGAAGCGACCTTTCCGCGCGCCTTAAGATTGCCGAGGAATTCGGAGCGGATATGCTGCTTTCTATACATATGAACGAGTACAGAAGCTCGCGCGAAAGCGGACCGCAGGTTTTTTTCAAGGCGGGAAGCGATGGCTCAATGCTGCTTGCGCAAAAGCTCCAGGAATCATTGGTTTCGCAGCTTGAGCCAAAGCGCGTAAGAGTTGC
>CAZUTB010000341.1:0-1281 GCA_964622905.1 uncultured Oscillospiraceae bacterium
TCGCTTGCTTGCTCCGGGGCGGCAAAGCCACCCAAAGCGGATTACAAAAGAAGGGCTAGCCCATCTTTGCATCCCGAAAAGCCGTCAAGCTTATAGACGAATCGGCGTGCCTCTTATGGTAAATGCGTTTATGTGGTATATGAAGCTGCTTCGCTTTTTATTTGCGTAAACCGATCTATGCAAAAATGGTTGACATAAACCGCGCTTCATGTATAATAACCTGAGTAAAACGCAAAGGAGTTATTTATGAAGCTTAAAACGAAGGAGCTAATCATCTGCGCGCTCATGTGCGCGCTTACCGCGGTAAGCGCGTTTATCCGCTTCCCGATTCCCGGAACGGACGTTGTTTTTTCAATGCAGGTGCTGGTTGTTCTGCTCTGCGGCAGCGTTGCGGGACCCGTTGTCGGCGCGCTTTCGCAGGCGCTTTACGTCCTTCTGGGGCTTGCGGGGCTGCCCATCTTCACAACGGGAGGCGGGCTTTCCTGCGCCCTAAATCCCTCCTTCGGCTATCTTCTCGGTTTTATTCCCGCCGCCTTGGTTGTCGGGCTTATTTCGCGCGGCGGAAGGGAAAGCATACTGCGCAGCGTCCTCGCCTCGCTCGCGGGAGTGCTGGTCATTTACGCCGTCGCGCTTCCGTATATATACCTTTTGAAAACGCTCTACCTCGGCGCGGAAATGCCTCTGACTATGCTCTTGAGCGCCTATTTCATCGCCTTCCTCCCGATTGACGCGCTTAAAGCGGTTATCGCCGCCGTCTGCGGAAACCGTATCCGCGCCGCGCTGAAAAAGGCGGGGCTGACAAGTAAATAACAGCTGAGGCAGCATTAAACCAGAGAGATATTGCTGCGCTTTGAATCGGCGACACAACTTGCCATTGAAATCCTAAGCGGTTTAGACTAAAATGAAAATGGAATATGATACACGGGAATTATGTTTGGATTACTCCCGCAGTCATTATCGGAAATGTGGGGTAAGCTGTATAATGGAAGCTTATTATGACGCAGACAGCAGACTTAACCGGATTTCAAAAGCACGGAGCAGCAGAAGCAGCACCGCTTATGATGCTTCTGCTCCGCTGTTTCTTCATAGCGAAATTGAAGGAAAAGCAGCAAAGCCGTTTTTGAAATGGGCGGGCGGAAAAGGACAGCTTATCAAGGAAATTGAAAAGTATTATCCGTTTTCAGACGGAGGGGTCACTAAGTATGCAGAGCCTTTTGTCGGCGGCGGAGCGGTTTTATTCGATATTTTGGCATTTCTACCAATATCATCACCAATAATAGT
>CAZUTB010000341.1:1291-2957 GCA_964622905.1 uncultured Oscillospiraceae bacterium
CTTATCAATGCGTATACCGTTATTCGCAATGATGTTGACGCGTTGATTGATATGCTGGCGGAAATGCAGCGTTCTTTCGTGCCGAAGGATACGGATGCGCGCAGAATACTCTATTTATCCAACAGAGAAAGGTTTAACTCCCTCAAGGTCAGCAACAGCAAGCAGGGAAATATCGAAAAAGCCGCATTGATGATTTTTTTAAACAAAACTTGCTTTAACGGGCTGTACAGAGTGAACAGAAGCGGCTTATACAATGTTCCTATGGGCGCATATAAAAGCCCGCTGATATGCGATGAGGAGAACCTTCGTGCCGTTTCCGGCAAACTGCAAAGAGTAAAGATAACTTGCGGAGATTACAGAGCATCCGCTGATTTTATTGACGGGAATACCTTTGTGTATTTCGATCCTCCGTATCGTCCTTTGACGGATACGGCAAGCTTTACGGCATATACCGAGAATTTGTTTGATGACGGCGAGCAGCTTAAGCTTGCTGTGTTTGCTGAAGAAATGAGCGCGAAGGGCGCAAAGGTTGTTGTAAGCAATTCCGATCCCAAAAACCATGACCCAAATGACGATTTCTTTGAGAAAATTTATGCAACGTATTCTATTAAAAGAGTTGAAGCAACTCGAATGATTAACTGCAACAGCAAAGAAAGAGGGAAAATAAAGGAGCTGCTTATATCGAGCTTTTAAGGAGGGGAATGTATGACAAAAGACTCCAATAAATGGTTTTCTACCCTTATGTCAAACAAGATATTTAGCTACAGCGTGAATCTTGTTCCATTGGAAATTGATAATCAGGAGCAAAACGCGTTTAGAGATGAGCTGCTGAACATTCCGTATCTTCTCTATGAAGTGGAACATTTAGCGACAGGCGAGATAATCGCAATAAACAAGTCCGGCGGGAAGCGCAATTTCGGAAAGCTTTCTCGTGATGACTTTATGGTTTTTGTTTATAATCCCGATGAAGGAAGCTTGTGGCTAATCAGCCATAACGAGATAAGCGATGATATTGCTGAAAAGTATGAATATGACAGCAAAAGCGCTGTTTCGCTTATCGAAGCATTGTACTGTGTTTGCTGCGGCGATGAACCCGATAATATTCTTAGAAAAATGAATCTTTATGACACAATAGGAATCCCCGTTGAAACAATTCTAAAGGTGTATAAATGGATTTGGGGACAGGAAGACTGCAATTACCCAACCAAAGCAGGCAGATGGCTTTCAATGAATGCGCTTATGGATAGATTTAGGCTCAGCAAAGAGGACTTTGAATAATAACTAAGAAAAGCGCAAAATGGGAGCCTGAGGATTTTGAGCTTGAAATGACTACGGTTTGGAGCTTTCCGAAGCGCGGAGATTGGGCGACGCATGACGCGAAATGGCACTGAAAAAGGCGGGGCTTTCCGCGCGGTGATGAGCCGCGCTCGGATGAGCGGTATGCAGATGAGCGGTATCCAGATAAGCCGTACTCGGATTAGTCGCTTGGCGATGAGAGGCGGCAGAGCTTAGCTTGATATTCAATCGGCGAGCGGAAATGCGGAAAGGCTGCTTACAAAAAATCTATGTAAAATCCGTCTGCCGTTGTTGTTTCGGGCGGCTCAGCGTGCTATAATGAAGCGAGATACGATAATTATATGTCGCTTTTGCGTTTTTTCCGATTTTT
>CAZUTB010000342.1:0-2957 GCA_964622905.1 uncultured Oscillospiraceae bacterium
TACCCAAAGCGCGACGCGCAAAGCGGAATTGAAATGCGAAGCGACACAGTTATCTCGGCGGTTTCAGCTATCCCAAGCTCGCGGGCGAGATAAACAACGGTTTTAGCATCGTCAAGATACGAAACGGACACCTTTTCGCCGTTTACCGTGCATTCGCTTATATATGCCCCGCCGCTTCCCTCTGTGGAAACCGGCGCTGTGTCGGACGTTCTGTAAGCGTTAGCCATAGCGCGAAGGCATATATAGGGAAGCGCCTCACCGCTGCGGTTTGTAAGGCTTATCCTCTCCGTCCCGACAAGCACTCTGTTTTCCTCGTCAAAGGCGAAATCAAGATATATTTCATTAAGCCCCTCGGCGGCAGCCTTGGTGCTTTCAGGCAAAACGGGCGTTTTTGCGCCCTTCGGAATGAGCAGCGCAATAAGCGCGGCGGTAATAAGCGCAGCCGCCGCTATCATAATGATAAGCCGTTTTCTCAATTCTCCGCCTCCGTTTCCATTTTAAGCAGCAGGCTCTTTTCGCCCGTATAGATTATTGTTTCCTCATGCAGGGCGCGGGTGAGCGCCACATAAAGCAAACGCGCTACGGCGGGAGTATCATCCCAGCTGCCCGCTCCCGCGTCGGCAATAATGACGGAATCGAACTCAAGCCCTTTAACGAGCGTTGCGGGAATTATCATGATTCCGGCGGAATATTCGGTATCCTTTTCGGTTATCAGCTTGGCGTGAAGCCTTGCGCCTATCGCCTTGCAAAGCTCCCCTGCCTCCTTGGACGAGCGCTCGATGATGGCTATGCTATTCATTTTATCGCGGGCGGCGCTTTCGGCTGCAAGGGCTATCTTCTCGATTTTGTCCTTAGCAGAGGACGCGCTTACATACGAAACAGGCTTGCCGTGCCGCAGCACGGGCCGAATTCTCTGCTGACCGCTTACGGGATGCCGCAGCGCAACTCCCGCCGCAACCGTCATAATTTCAACGGTGCTTCGGTAGCTTGTTTCAAGGTAAGCGAGCTTTGCGCCGCAAAGCACATCGTCCGCAATTTCCTCCCAGCTTTTCAACCCCTCCGCGGAATGAACGCCCTGCATAAGGTCGCCCACAAGCGTAAAGCTCCTGTGCGCGGCGTAATCCCTCAGCGCGCGGTAGGCGTTTCCCGAAAGGTCCTGCGCCTCATCGACAACGATGTGCTTGATATCGGGCTTCCTTACGGCGTAAAGCGCGCGGAAAATTGTCATAAGCAGCGGAAGGTCGCACTCATCGGCGCGTCCGTTTTTCAGTTCCTCAATATCCTCCCCGAGCAGCTCCGCCTCGGGAAGGCTTTCGTAAACGCGGGCGAGAAGCTCCTGCTGAGTAAGGTGCGCAAACTCAAGCATTGCCGCGTCCGGATAAGCCGCCGCCTGCTTTTTCATTTCCGAAATTCGCGCCTCCTGCGCGGCGAAAAGGCTCCTCGCCTTCTGCCGCCTCTCCTCCCCGTCCTCAAGGCGCGCCATAAGCCTGTCAAGCCGCGCGCGCATATCCTTTTCGGTAAGCTCCGCAAAGGTATCGCAGAGCGCGGAAAGGCGCGTTTTTACATACTTGCGCATTTCCCGCACCCTGTCGTAGAGCGGAAAATCCTTAAGGTCGCCGAGATAGTATTGCTCTATTTCGGCTTTTGTAAGCACCGTTGTTCCGAGAAAGGTCAGGTCTTTTTTAGGCAGGATTTCGCGCTCATATTCGCCTATATACCCGATTACCGACTCGTACACCTCCCTGCGTCCCTTCAGCTCAAGCCGCTTTTCCAGCGCCTCGCGCTTTTCGCGCGGCATACGGGTTCTAGCGTCCAGCGAAACGCTTGAGCGGAGCTTCGGGAAGCGCTTGCCCATAACGCTTTTGCAGAGCAGGGTGAAGGTTGTCTGCTTAACCTCGTCAACGCCAAGGTCGGGCAGCACGGACGAAATATAATCAAGGAAGAGCGGGTTAGGCGCAAGAATCATCATCTGCGAGGGCTGCAGCGTCTTCTGATTTGCATAAAGAAGATACGCGATTCTGTGCAGAGCTATCGTGGTTTTTCCGCTGCCCGCAACGCCCTGAACAATAAGCGGCTTCATCGGATGGCGGATAACTATGTTCTGCTCCGCCTGAATAGTGGTAACAATATCCTTTAGTCTGTCGCCCGAGGTCTGCGAAAGCGCGTTTTTCAGGAAAATATCATTGGTCATAATTCCCGCGTCCTGAGCGGAAACGAGCGTCTTTCCGGATACGGAAAGCAGGCGCTTGAGCGTCAGCTCTACGGTGAGCCTGCCCTCCGGCGTTTCATAATCGACCTTGCCGACCTGCCCCGAATAATAGAGGTTGGCAACCGGCGCGCGCCAGTCGGCAACGACCACTTCGTTTTCGGGCGTTTTGATAACTCCCCAGCGCCCGACATATACGCTCTGCGCGCCCTCAATGGGGTCTTGGTAATCCAGCCTTGCAAAATACGCCTGCCGCCCGCTCAGGTAAAGGCGGTACATGGCTTCAAGGCAAAAGCGCAGATGATTGAGCCTAACAACCTCGTCCGGATCGCCGCCCGAAACAGTAATAATCCTATGCTCGTCCGCCTTTGCGCCCGTTTCCGCCTCAAGCTTTTCCCTCTCCGCGTTAATTATTGCAAGCGTTTCGTCAAGGTGCTTCTGCTCAAGCTCCATTATATCCAAAGCGTATCCCTCCTCGTAAGGGGCGGTCGTAAAGCAGCCGCAGGCGCGCAAAGCGCCTCGGTTTATGTTCTTTTGCTCAGTTGCTCGGTGCTATGCCCTCACGGGCAGCGTATTTGTTAGAATACCGCATTTCGCGGCGGCTGTCAATTAAAGTGCAATAAAAATACAAAACTATAAAAAACAAAACGCGGGAGGGTTTCCTCTCCTCCCGCTTTTTGCAGCATCAATATCTTATTTTTCCCGATTGTTAAGCAATGCTTCGCACAGATAATTGCCTATATGTTAGCGC
>CAZUTB010000343.1:0-2932 GCA_964622905.1 uncultured Oscillospiraceae bacterium
TCCTCTGTATAGCCGATTCGCTCAAGAAGCTTAACCATCGCGGAGCTGTATGCATCCTTCTTGCGCTGAACAACCTAGGTTATGCTGCGGTATTCGTCCGCATCTTCAAGCAGAAACGTGCGCCCGCCAACATATGCCGCCATGCGGCTGCTGTCCATCATATCGGTGCTGATAGCGTATGTGTAAAGTATATTGTACACCTGCTCCTTGCGCAAAAGGTATGCGCTTAAATCGTCAATGCTCTGTATTTCCGCTATTGCGTTTACATAGGGCATAATCGGCTCCATGCCAAGAGCGTTGCGGGTTTCCATGTCCATATTATCGCGGTAGAACGCCTGAACGCAGCGCCCGTCCTCGCTCTGCGCCGGCTCTCCGTTAAGCAGCGCCGTCATCTGCGCGCGTACCTCCGCGCTGCGCTCGCTGAAGGAGTTTATGCTCATTGAGCCTTCGGGAATCTTGGCGTTTACTATCCAATCCTTATTGATGTAGACATTGAAATCCTCCTGCGGCAGCGCTTCCGTATCAGGGCTTACGCTCCCGAGCAGGTTTGAGTTGACCCAGGACGGCGCCTCCGCAAAAGCGCCGACAGCCGCCATGCAAAGAATCAGGACGAGCGCAATCAATCGTTTCATACGCAATTCTCCATATCGCTTAATAGTTTTGATGTGCAGATAATAGCCGATGAACCCGACTTAAAAAGACCACAGCCTGCACCTATCTGCTTCTGCAATTGTACTCCATTATCCTTTGAAATTCAATTTGAATATATACTGTGCGATAAGAAACCGCATAGCTCCGGCGCTTATATCTTTCATCGAAACGCGGTACACAAGCGCAGGCAAATGTGCTATAATCAGTACAAAAGTCTGCATCGGGTCTGTGCGGGCAAGAGCGGGAGGAAAGAGAGATAATGGCAAGTATGCTCTTTCAAATCGCCGTCTGCGACGATGAAAATTCGGATAGAGATAAGCTTATACAAATGACAGAGGCTGTATGCCGCGAGGAAGGCATTGCGGCGCAGATAAAGGGCTTTTCGGGGGCGCAGGCGCTGACGGAAGCGCTCTTTGGCGGCGAGCAGTTCGATTTGCTGCTGCTTGATGTGCTTATGCCTGAAAAGACGGGGCTGGAGCTTGCCCGCCGTATACGCGAAAAAAGCATAATGAGTCAGATTGTTTTTGTTTCCTCAAGCAGGGAGCTGGCAATGTATGGCTACGAAGTGGCTGCTGCGCGCTATCTCGGAAAGCCTGTGGAGGAGGAGCGCCTGAGGGAAGCGCTGCTGTATTGCTATGCAAAGCGCCGCGAGGACGCGGAGCTGATGCTTCCCGTCAAGGGCGGCGTTCGCAAAGCCTATATAAAGGACATCTGCTTTGCGGAAATAATAGGCAGAAGGGTTCGCGTTTCGGAAATGCAGGAGGAATGGGAGTCGCTGCTTACCATGAGCGAGCTGGAGGAGCTTCTCGGCAGCGGCTGCTTTATTCGCTGCCACCAAAGCTTTTTGGTAAACTGCGCGCATATCCGCTCCCTCCAGACCGCGTACTTGGAGCTGGACAACGGGAAAAGCATCCCTGTCAGCAAGCACAGGCTGAAGGAAACGCGGGAGGCGTTTTTCGCGTACATGAAGCGCTAGAGCGGAATTACAACCGTTACCTTATATACATCCGGTTCTTCTTCGACGAACACGCAGTCGCCCCACCGCTCCGCAATTTTATTGATTATCTTGACGCCGTAGCCCTTCCTGTTGGGCGCGGCGTCTGTTTTGGAATTCTCGCAGGAGAATACGAAATGGGTGTCGCTGTGATGAAGGTCAAGGCGAATGAAACCGCTGCCCGCCTCGCATTTGCAGGCGGCGGAAACGGCGTTATCCAGAATGTTCATCACAAGGCAGCAAAGCTCCGTATCGTCAAGCGGCAAAGCCGCAGGCGCATCGGCGCGAAGAATTTCGACCGCTAAGCCGTTGTCCCGAGCAGCGCTCAGCCTGCTGCTCAGCATCAAATCTATAAGCCTGTTTCCGCTCTCAACAAAGCTCACAATGTTTTTTTCCTGCCTGAGCAGCTCGTCCAGATAGCCCGCCAGCTTTTGTGGCTCGCTCTCTGCCATTTCGCGCAAAAGGGAATAATGCTTTGCCATATCGTGCCGAAGCATCATCACCTCATCGGAGTGGCGGCGGAGATTTTCATAGCTTTGCGCCGCCATTTCCTTTTGCATAACAAGCGCGGCGCGCTCGGCTCTCCGCTCCGTCTCCTGCGAAAACAGCTCAAGCACTATTGCGCCTGCGGAGGAGAACAGGCAAAGGCTCCATAACAGCTTCAAAAGGAAGTTGGGAAGCAAAAACTCCAAATCTCCGCTAAATCGCGCAAGCACGCTCTTTGCGTATTCGGGCATAATCAAAAGGCTTAGCAGCAGAAAACCCGCATATCCCGCCGTAATCAGCGCCGCCGCTCCCGAAAACCTGCGGAAAAAGCGGCTTTCCCTGCGCCATACCAGGAAAGAGCAGATAAGCGCGGCAAGCAGGGCAAGGAAGCCCGCGCGCTGAGGCAGCTCTATCAAAAAGCGATATGCCGAGCCGTATTCCATGAGCAAATCCGCCTGCGTAAGCCCGCATATGATTACGCTGAGCGCGCAGAATGCAGTAAGGCAGAAGAACAAATTCCGCAGACCGCCCGCGTATATTGACAGGAAAGCCAGAAGCGTGCATACGGAAAGGTAGAAGCAAAGGCTTGTAAAGTCAATATGAGCATTTGAAATATACTGATAGAAGAAGCCTGCTTTTGACAGAATCGAACACATTTGGAAAAGCAAAGTAAGGGTCAGTATCGGCAGAGAGGGCGTGAGCTGTCCCAAGCTTGCGTTCCATATGAATAGGATTATCATCACCATCGCCAGCGCAAACAGAAGGGCGGCGGGAAGCACAATTCGGACAGCCTCGGCGCTG
>CAZUTB010000344.1:0-2927 GCA_964622905.1 uncultured Oscillospiraceae bacterium
GCTCGTTCTCCCTGAGCTTGTCCTCGGTCCATTCGCTATCATCCAAAATCCACTCAGTCAGCTCGTCAAACACGCATGGGTTTTGGCTGCGAGCCTTTCCCGCCCACTCCGTAATGATATGGTATTCCTTTTCGGGATCGTTTGCATTGCCGCTGCCTATATTGTTCCAGCAAAAGCCGTCCTTGAATTTTTCGGGCATAGTGAAGCCTCCGTTCAATGAAACATTGATGTAAAGAGGATAGAAATACTTGAGCTTTTCACCGTCCTGCTTAGCTTCCGAGGGCGATATTCCGTGAAATCGGCTGAATGCCTTTGAAAAGCTTTCCGAGGTATCGTAGCCAAACTTCATCGCGGCGTCAATCACCTTAAGCTTTCCGCTTTTCAGCTCCTGACCCGCTATGCTCAGCCTTCGGTTTCGCATATACTCGCCCACGGTGTATCCCGTTACAAGCGAGAAAACACGCTGAAAATGCGTTTCCGAATAATTGACCTCCCGCGCGATATCGTCGCAGGAGATTTCATCGGTAAGCCTTTCCTCAATCACCCGCAAAGCCTTATTGACGCTGTCAAGCCACTGCATTTCCTTTTCCTCCTCCAAAGGCATTGTAAAGCATATTAGGCTGTGCTTTCATGTCAAAAAGCACTTTCTGTTGTCCCGATTATACTACATATCTGTGATTATTGGCAAAAATAAAATAAGAGCGAGCCAAATGCCCGCTCCTATGTGTATCAGGTTTCGCTGCAAACCATATTTTTGCCGTTCTGCTTTGCGGTATAGAGCCTTCTGTCCGCTTGCTGAAACACGTTTTCGCCGTTCTCCGACACGCCGATTCCGATGCTGACGGTAACGCGCCTTTTGCCTGAGCCGATGCCGCTTTCAACGCTTTTTCGTATTTCCTCGGCAATTTCAGAGGTGCGCTTTTCGGGAACGCGTAAAAGAATCATGCAAAGCTCCTCGCCGCCGTAGCGGTAAGCGAAGATGCCTCTGCCCGTAAACCCGCGCATAATTGCGGATATGCTTCTCAGAACCTCATCGCCGCGCTGATGCCCGAAGGTATCGTTCACGCGCTTGAAGTCGTCAATATCCAGCATGATAAGGCAGTACGGAATGTGCTTTCTTTCGCACACAAGGCGCGCCTGCTCGTACTTTTTGCGGCTGTTAAGACGGGTAAGGCTGTCCTTATTCATGTAATCTATAAAGATTACAGTAAGGCAGTAAAGCAGAATTATCAGGAAAAGCGAGATTACAATGATAAGGAAGCTATTCCTTGCGGAAACCCGTTTTGCATCCGCAAGCTCCAGCTTTTCCGTTGTCGCGTCAATATCCGCAAGCAGGAACTGCCCGTATTCATTGGTCATTTCAGTGAGATTAGCCTCAGATACGGACTTTTCAAGCGCGGAGTAGTAATTAATCTCGCCGTCGTTGCTCTGATAGCTCGTTATAACGCGGAGAAGATTCAGCTTCATTGCGCGGAAGCTGTATATATCGCAGTACTCTATGTATTTATCGGTATATGCCCTGAGCGCCTCCGAATCGCCGCTGATGCAGGCAAGGCGCGCCTGAATTTCATAAAAGGGAATCCTGAAATCGCATATAGCGTAAACCTGATTTTTGCCAAGCCCGAAATCATCCGTTTCCGAATAGCCGCTTAAAAGGCTTTCAGCCTCCGCGTAATCGCCGCTGAGTATTGCCCTGCGCGCCAAGAGCAGCGCGAGCTTCGCGGTATGCAGCGCCTTCTGAGGGCTGTCTTCCATAAGCAGAATAGCGGCTTTTGAGGCGCTGAGATACTGCTCCGGATCCTTATTCATCATCTGCGCAATATCAGCCCTAGAGAGATAGTAGCTTGCCTGAAGGTCAAGAGAAAGCGAGCTGATGCTGATATTATCGTTCAGATTGCTAAGAACCATATCCGCCGAGGTATAGCAGCCGTTTGCGTAAAGCCGACCGATATACTTGTTTGTAAGGTACGCTATTGAAGCCTCATCGCCTGCGCGCTTGAGATAATGGAAGGCGCTTGCCGCATACCTGTTATACAGCATATCATCGCCGGTCATATAGGATACCTCTGCCATAGAGCGATAAAGCCGCCCTCTTTCGATATCCGATACCGGCTCCAGCGATGAAAGCGCGCTTAAGCTGTCAAGCTCCTCTTCTGCGCTGTCCTCCGTATAGGTAAGCCTTGCAATAGCCTCGTCAAGCGCCTTGTCATTCCTGCTTATGCTTACCGAATTAGATGCAAAGTAAACTCCAAGCACAAGCAGAGTAACGGCAAGGGAAATAAGTATCAACAGAATACGCGAGCGGTTTTCGCTCAGCAGCTCTTTTTGCATAACAGCTCAACTTTCGTTAGTGCTTATTCATCGGCGCATACACTTCCGCGCCCTAAGTTTTTCGCCTTGTAGAGGCGCTTATCCGCTATATCAATAAGCTCAAGCGCGTTCATTTCCGGATGCTCCTCCAGCATTACGCAGCCTACGCTTATGCTTACCTCGCCGGAAACGCTTTCCTCCATGTGCGTCATATGCGCAATCAGGCTCGCAGCTCCGCGCAGACGCTTTACCATTTCTTCCTTGGTTGCATCCGCGCAGACTATCAGGAATTCATCGCCGCCGAAGCGCGCAACAAAATCATCGGGCTTTACGCATACACTGTTCATCAGCGTGCCTGATACCGCATGAAGAATCTTGTCGCCGGCAAGATGCCCGTAGGTATCGTTAAGCTGCTTGAACATATCTATATCCGCCATAGCTATTCCGATACTTCTGCCTTCAGCTTTGACCTCGGCAAGGAGCGGAGGCAGATGATTATCTATATACCATCTGTTGCGCGCGCCGGTAAGCCGGTCAAAATCCAGCTGCTGATGTATTGCGTCAAGGTTTGCGTACAGCAGCTTTTTATCGAATATGTTATCAACATACCTGTCGTC
>CAZUTB010000345.1:0-2925 GCA_964622905.1 uncultured Oscillospiraceae bacterium
CAGGGATATCGAAAAGAGCATGACGGACGACCCGTCCTTCTCCGATAATCTCGTTAAGGAAATCTCCGAATACCTTGATAACTATATCCGCGGAGTTGCGGAGGATACGGAAATCCATATAGAATGAGCCTGAAAGACGGTGCGATAATGCAATCACCTGCTTTTCTTCCCGTATGCCCTGAGGATGTCAAAAGGCGCGGCTGGGACGCGCCTGATTTTGTTTATGTTATAGGCGAGGGCTATGTTGACCATCCCTCCTTCGGGCACGCCATCATTTCGCGCGTGCTTGAAAACGCGGGCTATAAGGTGGCAATGCTCTGCCTTCCCGAGTGGAAAAACGCGGAGGATTTCAAGCGCTTCGGGCGTCCGCGCCTTGGCTTTCTTGTGTCCTCCGGAGTTATCGACAGCATGGTAAACCACTATACCGCCGCTAAAAAGCGCAGGCATGAGGATGTATACGCGCCCGGCGGCAGGGCGGGAATGCGACCCGACCGCGCGCTTACCGTATATTGCAACCGTATCCACGAGGCTTACCCGAAGATACCCGTGCTTATCGGCGGAATCGAGGCGAGCCTTCGCCGCTTTTCGCATTATGATTACTGGGATGATAAGGTGAGAAGGAGCGTTATAGTCGATTGCTCCGCAACCCTTCTCATGTACGGAATGGGCGAGAGAATCATACTTGAGTGCGCCAAATGGCTGGAGGACGGAATGCCGGAGGATGCGCTTCCCAAGCTTCGCGGGGTCTGTTACCTTGCGAAAACTCCGCCCGAGGACGCAATTCAGCTCCCTTCTCATAAGGAGGTTTCTGCGGATAAGCGCGCCTACGCCGAGTCGGTAATGCTTGAGTATAACGAGCAGGACCCCGTTCGCGGAAAGCGCATTTGCCAAAAGCAGGATGATATGCGCTATCTTGTCCAGAACCCGCCTCAGCCGCCGCTTTCCCGCGAGGAAATGGACGCGGTTTACGCGCTTGGATTTACTCGTCAGTATCACCCTATGTATGAGCCGATGGGCGGAATACCCGCGCTTACCGAGGTCAAGTTCTCAATCTGCGCGGTAAGGGGCTGCTACGGCTCCTGCAATTTCTGCGCGCTCACCTTTCATCAGGGCAGAATCGTTACCGCCCGCAGCGAAAAGAGCCTTGTTGACGAGGCTAAAAAGCTTACGCAAATGCCCGATTTCAAGGGCTATATTCACGATGTCGGCGGACCTACTGCGGATTTCCGCCGCCCCGCCTGCGATAAGCAGCTCAAAAGCGGCGCCTGTGCAAACCGCCAGTGCCTTTTCCCGAGCATATGCCCGAATGTCAAGGTGAGCCATTCGGAAATGATGAGCGCGCTTGGCAAAATGCGCGCGCTTCCTAGGGTAAAGAAGGTTTTCATTCGCTCCGGAATGCGCTATGACTATATGCTTGCGGATAAGGACGAGCGCTTTTGGGAGGATTTCTGCAAGAATTACGTTTCGGGTCAGCTGAAGGTTGCGCCCGAGCATATCAGCCCCGAGGTGCTTGACAAGATGGGAAAGCCCTCGCGTGAAACCTACAACAGGTTTGTGAAAAAGTATACCGAGGTCAATTCGCGCCTTGGGCTTAAGCAGTATCTTGTGCCCTATCTTATGAGCTCGCACCCGGGCAGCAGGCTTGAAAACGCGGTGGAGCTTGCCGAATACCTGAGGGATACCGGCTTTGTTCCTGAGCAGGTTCAGGACTTTTACCCGACCCCGGGAACGCTTTCCACCTGTATGTATTACACGGGGCTTGACCCTCGGAATATGCAGCCCGTCTATGTAGCCAAATCGCAGGAGGAGAAGGAGATGCAGCGCGCGCTTCTCCAGTTCCGTGACCCGAGAAGGTTTGACGCGGTCAGAAAGGCGCTTAGGTGCGCGGGGCGCGAGGATTTGATAGGCTTTGGCAGGAATGCTCTTGTCCCGCCTGCGCGCGATTACAGCCATGCCGCGCGGGGAAAGGGCAGAGGCTCCGGCAAAAAGCATTGATGCAGTGCTTAAACTCAAGGAGGCATTATGCCCGCAACGCTGATTCCGATGACGAAAGCCCTTTGCCGTGAATACTTCGCGGATTTTCGGCCCGACCCTGCAATCTATATGGATATGTCGGCATTTAAGCCCTATGAGTACAGCGACAGCCGCGCCGACGCTTACTTTGAGCGGCAAATGGAAAAGCACAGGATATTCCTCGCCGTTATGATGGGCGGAAAGCCCGTCGGCGAAATCATCCTGCGAGATATTGACGAGGCGAAAAAGGAATGCACCTTGGGCGTTCATCTGCAAAATGACAGCGTCAAAGGTCAGGGGATAGGAACGGAGGCGATTCGTCTCGCCATCGGCTACGCCTTTAGCGAGCTTCATATGTCCGCCATAAACGCCGACGCCGTTCTCAAGAACACACGAAGCCGGCACGTCCTTGAAAAGCTTGGCTTTGTCTTCCTGCGCGAGGAGGGCATTTTCATGTACTACCGCATGGAGCGCGCCTCTGCGCCCTGAGCGGGCAGCCGAAATCCTGAAATATGCGCAAACATACTCGAAAATGATATGAAATTGTTATATTTATGCCTTGCGGACGTATTGCGGAAGTGGTAATATAGCAAACGGAAAATCTTTAATGACGGTACAGAGAGACCGGCAAGATTTCAGACGTTTTCCGCGCTTTGCGGCGCGAATAACAGAGTATGTAATCCTGCCGACTTCGGGCAGGTTTTTTTGTGCGGTCATTTGGATAAACGCCTGATTCTTACTGAAAAGACGGAGGAGAAAAAATGGCTAAGCAAAAGGTGTCCATCGGAAACGAGGGTATTTATGACGCGCGCACATTAGGAAAGCCACGCATGGTCGTGCTTGGGCTTCAGCATATGTTCGCAATGTTCGGCGCTACTGTGCTTGTTCCCGTGCTTACAGGCCTCAGCGTAT
>CAZUTB010000346.1:0-2923 GCA_964622905.1 uncultured Oscillospiraceae bacterium
AGTTCACCCCCTTGCGGATTCGGCTCTCAAGGTAATACAAAAGAGCGAACAGCACGAACACGATTATGGCGAACGAGTACGCGGCAGTTGTTACATACTGGTAATTAATCTTCGCGAAGTGGTTATTCATAAAGTGCTGGAGCGTATAGATTTCCATTGAATCGGGGTACGCTCCGCCTATGTAATAAGCCTCCTTGAAAATCTTGAACGCGTTAATCCACGCCATTACGAACACAAGGAAGGCGCTTGGCGATATAAGCGGAAGCGTAATCTTGAATTCCTGGCAGAGCGGGCTTGCGCCCTCAAGTGAGGCGTATTCATAAAGCGATATCGGCACGGACTGGAACGCCGCGGTGAAGATAACCACAGAAAAGCCGATATTCTTCCACATATACAGAATAATTATCGGAACGCGAAGCGGAGCGCCGCGAAGCCAGATAACGCGGTCAAGCCCGAGGGCGACAAGCCCCCTGTTGATGACTCCGCCGTAATCGAAAAGGATTGTCCAGATAAGAATAAGCGCTGCCGACGGCATAAGATACGGAAGCAGCAGAATATTGCGGAAGCCCTTGGCGTGCTTGTCAAGCACGCGGAGCATATCCGCAAGTATGAAGGAAATAACCCATATCGCAGGCGCGCACAGCACGGAGAGCATAAGGGTGTTTTTCAGCCCTGTCTGAAACATCGTGTTGTTCCAGACCTTGACATAGTTGGCAAAGCCGATGTAATTATTCTGGAAGGTTCCGTCGGTAAGGCTGTAATAAATACCGCCGAAGAACGGAATGATATAAAAAACAAAAAGTCCGGCAAAGGTGGGAAGCAGGAGCAGCCAGACTACCTTCTTCTTCCGAAACAACTCAATTCTCCTTCAAACGAAAGCTGCAAGCGCAGAGCGATTTTTCGCTCCTTGCTCCGCACGGGAAAAGCGTTTCCTGCGCCCTTCCATTCTATCAAACGCCTAAGCGGGACATATTTATCCAAGCGGAGTTATTTTTGCACTTTTGTTTTTCTAATCATAGTATAAGCGGAGGGAGCCTGCTCTCCCGATGGCGTAAAGCTTATTTTTTCGCCCGAAAGCGTTATAACTCCCGTTGAGCCGCGCACCTCTTTTTTTTCAAGCAGGCGCTTAACAATAGGCGCGGTCATTGCGGGACCTTTGCCCCGCTCAAGCGCGTTTTTCCATATTGTGAAGCCGCAGCCCTCGCGCCACTTGGCGCATCCGAACGCCTTATCGTTTTCCTGAACCTCCGCTCCGCAAAGCGGGCATACCGCGCCATCCAGCTTTTTAATTGAAGAAGCGGTTCTTCTGCCCTTCGCTTTTCCGCGCCGCAGCTCCTCGGGTATAGCGATATCCTTAGCGCCCTTTGCGTAATCGACAAGGTAGGAGGTAAGGCGGCGTATGCCCTCCATGAATCTTTCCTCGCCGTCGCCGCCGCCCGCAATCTTGTTAAGCGCAAGCTCCCAGCGTCCGGTGGTTTCGGGGGAGGTTATCTCCTGCGGCGCGACGTTTATAAGCGCCTCGCCCTTTTCCGTCGCCTCGATAGTTTTGCCTTTCCTGACTGCATAGCCGACGGTGATGAGCCTTTCAATAATCGCCGCGCGCGTTGCGGGCGTTCCGAGCCCGCTCTGGCGCATGGACTCGCGCAGGGCGTCGTCCTCGCATTCGCGCCCCGCCTGCTCCATGAAAAGCAAAAGGCTTGCGTCGGTATGCGGGGCGGGCGGCTTGGTCGAGTCCTTCTTAACCGAAGCGGAGCGCGTAAGGAACTCGTCGCCTACGCTGATTTTTGGCAGCGCAAGCTCCTGCTCCTCCTCTGCGTCCTTTTTCTTTTTGGCGCTGCTTGCGCCCTCAATCGCCCTCCAGCCCTCATCCTTGATAACTCTGCCCGTCGTTTTGAACAAATCGCCCGAAACATCGGTATCAATCCGCCACGCGTCGTAAACAAGCGGCGGCGCAAAGGCGGCAAGGAAGCGGCGAACAACGATGTCAAAAAGCGCGCGCTCATCGTTGGGAAGCGCGGATAAATCGGCGCGCTTCTGAGTAGGAATAAGCGCGTGGTGGTCGGAAACCTTTGCGTCGTCAAAAATGCGCCTGTATGATACGGGCATACCCATCTTTTCGGCAATCGGAACGAACTTCTGATACTCCTGCGGAAGCAGCTCCATAGTTTGGCGTATGCGCGGCTGAATATCATGCGAAAGATAGCGGCTGTCGGTTCTTGGGTATGTGAGCAGCTTGTACTGCTCATAAAGGCTCTGCGCAACCTTCAGGGTTTTCTGCGCGGTGAAGCCTAAGCGCTTATTCGCCTCGCGCTGGAGGGAGGTAAGGTCGAAAAGCTGCGGAGCGATTTCGCTCTTTTCCTTGCTGTCAAGGGCGCGGACAACACCCTTTTTTCCCTTTACGCGCTCGGCAATCTCCTCCGCCTTCTTTATATCGGAAAGCTGAGTTTCGCCCTTCTCGTTGACATACTGACCCGTATACGCGGTTTTCTTATCGCTGCCGAACTCGGCGCTTACGGTTGCATAGGGCTTCGGGACAAAATCGCGGCGCTCCGCAAGGCGCTTTACGAGAATTGCAAGCGTCGGGGTCTGAACCCTGCCAACCGAAAGCAGAGCGTCAAACCGAAGCGTGAAGGCGCGGCTTGCATTCATTCCAACAAGCCAATCAGCCCTAGAGCGGCAGACAGCGCTCCTGTAAAGCCCGTCATACTCGCTCTGCGGCTTTATCCTGTCAAAGCCCTCTTTTATCGCCTCGTCCGTCATGGATGAAATCCAAAGCCGCTTTACGGGGCGCTTGCAGCCCGCCTTGTCGTAAATAAGGCGGAAGATATATTCGCCCTCGCGTCCGGCATCCGTTGCGCATACCACCTCGGTGCAGTCCGGCGCGGTTATCAGCTTTTTGATAACGGAAAACTGCGGGCGTGTT
>CAZUTB010000347.1:0-2908 GCA_964622905.1 uncultured Oscillospiraceae bacterium
CCCTTTCAACGAGGCGGAAAAAAGCTCGCAGATTGTTGATAATATGCTTGAAACGGGCGAGGATGCCGCGATAATTACAGACGCGGGAACGCCCGCCGTTTCCGACCCCGGGTTTATGCTTGTAAGGGAAGCGGCGGCAAGGGGAGTAACGGTTATCGCGATTCCCGGGTGCTGCGCCGCCGCCGCTGCGGTTTCGGTTAGCGGAATTGACAGCCGCGAGTTTCAGTTTTACGGCTTTCTCCCAAGAAAGAGCGGCGAGCTGCGGCAAAAGCTGTGGGAGATGCGCGAGCGCGGCGAAACCGCGATTGTCTATGAAAGCCCGCTGCGCGTTATAGAGCTTATGCGGGCTATGGAAAAGGAAATGCCGCAAATGCGCGTTTCCGTAAGCTGTGATATAACCAAGCTGCATGAGCTTACGCTGCGCGGGAGCATTTCTGAGGTGCTTGCGGCGCTTGAAGCTAATCCCAAGGCGAATAAGGGCGAGTACTGCCTCGTGCTTGACTTATCTGCCGTTCCGAAGAAAAGCGCAGAGCCGGCAGAGGAGGCTTCCCTTGAGGCGCTTCTTATCAGCCGCCTTGTTGCGGGCGAGGATATGCGCGCCGCAATGGAAGCGCTGAAGGAAAAGGGATATAGAAAAAATAGGCTTTATGAAGCAAAACTGGCAGTTGAGGCGTTTATTAATAGGTATAACAAAAGCTCGGAGGACGACTCCTGAGAGGAGCAGCTATGGCAATTTTCCTGAACCAATTGGGCTTTATGCCCGGCGATTTGAAGCTGGCGCACGCAACAGAGGGCGAGGACGAATTCACGGTAAGGAACGCATCCGGAAAGATTGTTATTTCCGGCAGGTTTTCCATGCCTGTTTATGACGAGGCAAGCGGCTCAAGCGTATCTACGGCTGATTTTACCTCGCTTGAAGAGGACGGAGCGTATACGTTTGAAAGCGGTGAAGCCTCCGCGCCCTTCCGCATAGCGGGCAATGTGTTTAATAGCGTAGGCGACGCGCTCTATAAGGCGTTTTACTATTTCCGCTGCGGCTGTGATTTGCTGCCCGAATATGCGGGAGAGTATGCGCATAAGGCTTGCCACACAGGGCTTGCAACCCTTTACGGAACGAATATAAAGGCGGATGTTTGCGGCGGCTGGCATGACGCGGGGGATTACGGACGTTATCC
The DNA here is from genome assembly GCA_964622905.1 of uncultured Oscillospiraceae bacterium. Classification (GTDB taxonomy): domain Bacteria; phylum Bacillota; class Clostridia; order Christensenellales; family Aristaeellaceae; genus STF2-37. Next base: position 1,176 of record CAZUTB010000347.1, read on the forward strand.
CGCGCCGGGCGCTAAGGCGGTTGCTGACCTTCTCTACGCCTATGAAATGAATCCGCTCGCCTTCTCGCGTCCCGTAGGGATTCCCGAGAGCAGCGGCAGGATTCCCGATGTGCTGCTTGAGGCGAGGTACGAGCTTGAGTACCTGATGAAGATGCAGACGGCTGAGGGCAGCGTTTATCACAAGAGCACGCCTATGCGCTTCTGCGGAATGATAATGCCCGAGGCTGAGAAGGAAGAAATGTTCCTTTTGCAGCCGGATACTGTAGCTACCGCGGATACCGCGGCTGTCATGGCTATTGCCTGCCGCGTGTATGAGCCGTTTGATTCCGCGTTTTCGGATAGGTGCAAGCAGGCGGCTTTTGCCGCTTATGAGTATCTTGCCGCGCATCCCGAGGCGGAGCTTCCGCCGAAGAATCCCGAGGGAATGAACACCGGCGCTTACGGCGACGGCTGCGATAAGGATGAGCGCGCTTGGGCAGCGGCGGCAATGTACCGCCTTACGCACGATGAAAAGTACCTTGCTGACGCCGAAAGGTACTATGCGGAGCTGGAGGAAATGCGCACGGCGGCAAGCCCTCAGGCGGCTAAATGGATGGATAAAATGGCGCTTGGCTGGAGCAGCATGGGCGGCTATGTGATGATGTCCATAGTCTTCAACTCGGGGCTTAAGCCCGATAATCCTTTCTTTGTAAAAATGCGCACATCCCTTATGGTAACGGCGGAAAGCCTTGCTGCCGCCGTGAAAAAGAGCGCCTTCGGCACCTCGCTTGCAGCGGGCGGCTATATCTGGGGCAGCAATATGAACGTAATGAATAACGCGGTTATTCTGATGCTAGCCGCGCGCGTTACCGGCGACCAGAAGTATCGCGACGCTGCCGTTCAGCAGTGGAATTACATCCTTGGCGATAACCCTACCGGCTATTCATTTATAACAGGCTTTGGCACAAAGCCCGTTATGCATCCGCATCACAGACCCAGCGCTGCTGACGGAATTGATGCGCCTGTACCCGGAATGCTCAGCGGAGGTCCGAACAGCGGGCTTCAGGATGCGGCGGCAAAGGAAAAGTGCGCGGGGCTTGCTCCCGCCTGCTGCTTTGACGATGAAACCGCAAGCTATTCCACCAACGAGGTGGCAATCTATTGGAATTCGCCCGCAGTTCTTGCATGGGCATTAATGTTTTAAGGGAGCTTGTTGCAAATGAAAAAGCTTTTATCTCTGCTGCTCGCACTCACTCTCGCGCTTTTATCCTTTTCCTCGGCGTTTGCCGCGGATGAGGAAACAACGGAGCTTACTCCCGAGGAGATACATGAGCAGCGCCAGAAGGTTATAGACAAGGCGATGAACCAGTATGACGCGATGGGCGGCGCTGTAATAGTTATCAAGAACGGCGAGATAGAGGAAGAATTCTATTTCGGCTATGCGGATAAGAAAACAAAAACCTTGGTTGACGAGTACACTGTCTTCAAAATAGCCTCCATAACCAAAATGGTTACGGCAATCGGTATTTTGCAGCTTGTGGAGAGCGGAGAGCTTGACCTTGACGCTGATTTATCCAAGCTTTTCGGCTTCAAGGTCAGAAACCCGTATTACAGCGATGTTCCCTTGACTCTGAGAATGCTTATGACCCACACAACGGGACTCAACGCGACGACGGTTGATTACAACAAGGCGATTCAGGGCAAGGACGACCCGACGCTTGAGTATATGTTTTCCTCCGCGCGCGCTAAAAAGC
>CAZUTB010000348.1:0-2887 GCA_964622905.1 uncultured Oscillospiraceae bacterium
AACAAGCTAGAATAATTAATCAATTAATCCATTCGGAGGCAGAAATGAGCTTCAGCAAAACCACAACCGGTATCCCAAAGCGCTGGCTGCTCGCGGCAGTTGCCGCGATGATTTTGCTGTACCTTATTATGAGCAGCGTTATTGCGGGCAGGCAGGCGGCGAAGGAGGAAGAGCTTCGCCTTGCGCGCCTTGAGCTGGGAACCGTTACCTCCGTAAACAAGGAGCTGCAAACCAAGGTCAGCAGCGCCACCGACAGCGATTACATAGAGAGCCTCGCGCGCACCGAGTATGGCTATATGAAGCGCGGCGAAACCCGCTATGTCATTTCCAATCCGGAGTCTTTCGGAATAAATACCGCTCCGCAGGCAACGGAGGGCGCGGAATAAATCCGCGGGCGCGCTCTGCGCTCCTCCTCTGAAAGGGCGGCTGACAGCAGGAGGAAGTATGCGCAAGGCGGCAATCGGCATCGGCTCCAATTCCATACGTCTGCTTGTATCGGATATTGACTATGAAAAGCGCGCTCTCTGCCGTGTCTTTCGGGACAGGGAAGGAACGCGCTTGTTTTGCGGGCTTGATGAAAACGGAAACCTGAATCCGGAAAGCATGGATAAAACCGCGCGCGCGGTAGAAAAAATGCGGCGCGAGGCTGTGGAATACGGAAGCGACGAGATATGGCTTTTTGCCACAAGCGCGGTAAGGGACAGCCGCAACAGCGCCGAGTTTGCGAAGCTGCTGAAAAGCAGGAGCGGGCTTGACCTGATTGTTTGCACGGGCGAAACGGAGGCGCGGCTTTCCTATTACGGCTGCTGCTCCTCCGATAAGTGCGGAATGATAGACATTGGCGGCGGCTCTACGGAGTTCACATGGGGCGCGGGCAGGCAGGTTTCCGGCGCTGTCAGCCTCCAGCTTGGCGCGGTAAGGCTTTTCGAGCGCTTTCCCGTTTCCCGAGCGGATGATTTGGCGCCCGTTATCTCCTATGCAAAAGAGATGATTACAAGGGAGCTTAAGGGGCGCGCGGATTTTTTTCAGCCCGAAAGCTGGGTTGGCTGCGGCGGAACCTTCACAACGCTTTCCGCGCTCTGCCAGAACGTAGAATGGACAAACCGCCGCTTCACCCACGGCTACATAATGCCTAAAGGGCTTGCGCGCGCGTGGATGTACAAGCTTGCCGACACCCCGCTTGAAAAGCGGCTTTTGCTGCGCGGCTTGCAGCCGAACAGAGCGGATATTGTGGTTCACGGAATAGCAATCCTCGTTTCGGCAATGGACGAGATGGGCATTGATGAAATACGCGTATCCGAGCATGGAAACCTTGACGGCTTCCTCAAAAGCAGGTATCTCTACCCAGAAACATGGCCGTTTTGACAATGTTCATTGAAATTTCATCAATTTAGATACGGCTCAGCCGTTTCTTTCTCTTGCGAAAAAACGCCTTTCATACTATAATCAAAGAATCATGCGCGGCGGGCTGTGCAAACCGCCCTGAAAAGCGCGAGCTATACGGAATGCCCTCTGAGAACACGGAAGGGATATTCCCGCGCCCGCCGGATAAGCGCAACGGATAAGGAGAGGACTTACTTTGAAAAAGACCGTACTGGCTTTGCTATTGGCAGCCTGCCTGCTGCTCACGGGCTGCAATCTGATTGAAAAGGACGCTGAGGTGGACAAGAGCACCACAATCCTTTCGATAAACGGAGTGGACATAAGCAAAGCAACCTTTACCGCGGCATATAACAACTATGTAAATCAGTACGCCACCTACTATTACTATTTCGGCTCGACCTATGATGAAGAAGCGAACCGCTCCGAGGCCCGTCAGGATGTTGCGGACAGCATTATCTCAAGCGCCGTGCTTACCCAGAAGGCGGAGGAGCTTGGCTATACCGAATTCTCGGATGAGGAAAAGGCTACCATAGAAGCCAATGCTCAAAGCACCTATGAAACCGACCGCACCAGCGTTCAGGAATACTATTTTTCGGATACAGAGCTTACCGGCGACGAGCTTACCGCCGCGCTTGACGCGAAGATGGAGGAGCTTGGCTTCCCTCTCAGCAGCTATGTAAGCGCCGAGGAGCAGAGCTTCTCCCTTGACAAGCTCAAGGCTGACACCGTTAAGGATGTAGCCGTGACCGACGACGAAATCAAGACCCAGTACGAAACGAACGTTGCTAACTACAAGAGCAGCTACGACAGCAGCCCTGCAAGCTACGGCTCTTATGTAAACGCCTTCACCTCCGACAGCTCGTTTGCGTATTACGCTCCCGAGGGATACCGCTATGTGAAGCGCATCCTCTTTAAGTTCAACGACGCTGACCAGACGAAGATAACCGATAAGAACACCGAGGTCACTTCCAAGCAGACCGAAATTACCACGATGGAGAGCAGCATCACCGCGCTTGACACGACCGCCGAGGATTACGAAACGCAGAAGGCGGACTACGAGGCGCAGCTTGCTGCCCTGAGTACCGAGCTTGAAACCCTCAAGAGCGAGTATCAGACGCTGCTGAGCAACGCGGCAACCGGAATTATGGACGCCGTTGACGCAGCAAACGCCCGCATTGCCGCAGGCGAGAGCTTTGACGCGGTTATGGACGAGCTTGGAAAGGATACCAAGCTGCAGAGCGAGCCGCTCAAAACCCGCGGCTATGCGGTATGCGCCGCCTCCACCGACCTTTACGCCGATTTCATTTCCGCCGCAATGGAGCTTAAGCTCCCCGGCGACACCACCATTTTCACCAACCGCGAGGGCGTAAGCATCATCAAGTACCTCAGCGAAGTTCCCGCCGGCGCGGTTGACCTCTCCGTTGCCTCCGATACCATCAAGGCTACGCTGCTCTCCAATAAGCAGGACGAGGCATATTCCGCAAAGACCGATGAATGGATTGCC
>CAZUTB010000349.1:0-2856 GCA_964622905.1 uncultured Oscillospiraceae bacterium
ACGGCATTGTAAAGAACTTCATTAAAGTGAATGCTGACAAAAGCATAAGCCTTACAAAATGCTGCGCAGTAAGCGGTCTTGGTCCTGCACCAGGTCCATACGTGAAAAAGCCGAACTACAGACGTGACGGAAGTTTTGACTATTACATGAGCGAGGATGTCGTCAGCTACGATTTGAAGGGCACGGGCGCATTCATACAGGCGGCGTGCGAAATGGAGAAGCTGCTGTGAAATACACAAATCCGATACTGATGGGCGATTATTCCGACCCCGATATTGTGCGCGCAGGCAAGGATTACTATATGATATCGTCCTCCTTTACCTAACTGCCGGGCATACCCGTTCTGCACTCACGCGATTTGGTGCATTGGGAAACCATTGGCTATGCCGCGAAAAGCCTTCCGTTTCGCCGCTATGACGCGCCCGCGCACAAGTACGGAACATGGGCGCCGAGCATACGCTATCAAAACGGGCTGTTCTATATCTATGTCTGTCTTCCCGATGAGGGGCTGTTCGCCTTTACAGCGAAGGACCCTGCGGGGGAGTGGGACTGCCATTATGTCAAGGACGTGTGCGGCTGGATTGACCCCTGCCCGCTTTGGGACGACGACGGACGGGCGTATCTCCTGCATGGGTTTGCGGCGAGCCGCTGCGGAATAAACAATATTCTTTACCTGCACGAGATGAGCGCGGACGGGTTTTCGATTCTTGACAAGGGTAAGCTTGTTTATGATGGGGCGAGCCACGGCGATGTTACCGTCGAGGGTCCCAAAATGTACAAGCGCGGCAAATATTACTACATTCTCTGTCCCGCAGGCGGCGTGAAGACGGGCTATCAGCTTGCGCTGCGCGCGCTTTCGCCGTATGGCGAATATGAGCGCAGGGTAGTGCTTGAGCAGGGCGATACGCCCGTAAACGGCCCTCATCAGGGCGGCTTGGTTGATACTGGGCGCGGGCAGGATTGGTTTGTCCATTTTCAGGATGTGGAGGCTTATGGGCGAATCGTGCATCTTCAGCCTGTTTCATGGAAAGATGATTGGATGCTTATGGGCGATGGCGGAAAGCCCGTTGCCGAGTGGGAGTATCCCGATACCGGCGAGGAATGCGGCTGTTCCATTCGCATGAGCGATGATTTTGCCAAGGGGCTTTCTAAGCAATGGCAATGGCAGGCGAACCCGAATCCCGCATGGTTTTCGGTAACGGAAAACGGACTTCGGCTGTATTCCGCACCGTCGGACAGCCTATTTCATGCGGGGCAGTTCCTGAGCCAGCTTATGCTAAGCTTCTGTTTCGATATGGAAGTTCGCGTTCGCCTGAACGGAATACGCGGCGACCGCGCGGGAATCGGAATGATGGGCTATCGCTATGCCTATGCCGCGGTCGAAAATGATAGAATTGTTCTTGTTTCGGGCAGCGTTCGCGAAATAAACCGCTTTGAGCGCGAGCGCGTAACGGAAACCGTGCTTTGCTCCATGCCGCTTAATGGAAACGAAGCAACGCTTAGAATGTCCGTGCGTGACGGGAAGTATCGCTTCCTCTGCGGAGTGGGAGGCGGCGCGCTTGCTCCGCTTGGCGATGAGCAGGAGCTGAGCGCGGGCGGATGGACGGGCGCGCGCCCGGGTATATTCTGCTTTTCGGACGCGGGCAACTGGGGCGGCTACGCGGATTTTGAGTACTGCCGCGTGACGGGAATAAACGGGGAGGCTTTGTGATGAGCGACGGACTGAAAAAACGCGTTGAGGCTATGATTGAGCGACTCAGGCGCGAGGATGTGTGTATGCACGGCTTCCTGCTTTCCGTTGGCGGAGAGCTTAAGGCGCAGGCGTATTATGCGCCCTTTGCCGAGGGACAGATGCATCGTATGTATTCGGTCAGCAAGACTATGACGGTGCTTGCGATTGGGCTGCTGCTTGATGAAAAGAAGCTGAGCCTTGATGACCGAATCTGCGATTATTTCCGTGATTTCCTGCCCGAGAAACCGGACGAGCGCCTAATGCGGATGACTATTCGCGAAATGCTGCCGATGACGACCTGCTTCCGCTCAACCGCGTACCGCGAGGGTGATGCTGATTGGACAAAGCCGTTTTTCAATGTGCCTTCAACTCATGAGGCGGGAACGGTGTTTTATTACGATACGGGCTGCTCGCAGGTGCTTGCGTCGCTCGTTAAGCGCGTGAGCAGGCAGGATGCGCTTGCCTTTTTGCAAAGCCGCGTGTTTACGCCCTTGGGCGCTGATGATGAGAAGAAATGGATTTCCGATTCCGTAGGGAATTTGCAGGGCGGCACAGGTCTTTGCATGAGCCTGCGCGATTTGAACACGGTTGCGCTCTGCGTAATGCGCGGCGGTCAGGGAGTGCTTCCGGAATGGTTCTGCCGCGAGATGGTAAAGTGCCATGTAGATACACTAATGCAGACGCCGCAGGAGGAAAGGTTCGGCTATGGCTGGCAGTGTTGGCGCACGCGCGCGGGTTATGCTATGTACGGGCTTGGCGGGCAGCTTGCTGTCTGCTGCCCCGATAAGGATACGCTGCTTACTACCATCGCCGATACGCGGCTTGATCCCGTTGGCGTTCAGCGCATTTACAACGCGTTTTTCGAGGAGGTTTATCCCTATATCGGCGAGGAGGATATGCCGTTTACTCGCTTTAGCGAGCGCGTTGTCAGCCTTCCGCATGACCCGTCCTGCGAGCGCGAGCATGCGGGAGTATATCGCTTTTCGGAGAATATGCTGGGCTTGAACAGCCTTGAAATCAAGAAAAATGAGCTTATTATAGGCAACGCGAGAGGCACAAACAGCCTTTCTTTCGGGCTTGGCGAGAATGTGCAGGGCAGCTTCCCGGGCTGGGAAAACGCGCCT
>CAZUTB010000350.1:0-2853 GCA_964622905.1 uncultured Oscillospiraceae bacterium
CCTTTTCCGTCGTTCCGCCCGCCAACGCAAAGTTTTTGAACACGGCGGAAACCTTGACCCTGCGCATTTTTGTCTTCTTGGGCATCATTCCGCCCGTGATATCGCCTATGGAGATGGACGCGCCGCCGACCTCGAGCTGCTGCGGGGCTTCCTCAACCTCGACCTCAAGCTCGTTGTTCTCAAGCTCGCCGTTCCTGAGCTGCTGCAAAATTTCCTGCTTCTTGCCCGAAAGACGCGCGCGCTCCTCCTGAGAGGGTTCAGGCTCCTTCGGCTGATTGTTAAGCAGGAAGGAAAGCGGGTTCGCGGGCTTCTTCTGCGGGTTCATAATCTGATTGGCGAGCCTGTCCTCGGCAAGAATCTCCGCCTTCATGCGGACGGCTGCCTGAGCCTCCTTGCGCACCATCCTGACCGAATTTTCCATAAGGTCGCGGATTATGGACTCAACATCGCGCCCGACATAGCCTACCTCGGTAAACTTAGTCGCCTCAACCTTCAAAAACGGCGCTTTGACAAGCTTTGCAAGCCGCCTTGCAATCTCGGTTTTGCCGACGCCCGTCGGACCTATCATAAGAATGTTCTTGGGGCTTATTTCCTCGCGCAGCTTTTCGTCAAGCTGGCTGCGGCGATAGCGGCTGCGAAGGGCGATGGCGACCATCTTTTTAGCCTCGTCCTGCCCGATAATATACCTGTCAAGCTCCTTGACAACCTCGCGCGGCGTAAGCGTATCCGCAAAGCCCGCTGCTAAATTATTGCTCATTTACACATCCTCCACCAGTATATTATCATTGGTGTAAACGCAGATGGACGAGGCGACCTCAAGCGCCTTGCGCGCAATATCATGGGCGCTCATATCCGTACAGGCGACAAGCGCCCGCGCGGCGGCAAGCGCGTAGTTTCCGCCCGAGCCTATCGCGAGAACTCCGTCATCGGGCGAAATAACCTCGCCCGTTCCGCTGATGATAAGCATATCGGTTTTATCGGCTACAATCATCATCGCTTCAAGCTGGCGCAGACCCTTATCGCTCCGCCAGTCCTGCGCAACGGAAACGGCGGCGCGCTCAAGGTTTCCGCCCGTCTGATTGAGCCTGTCCTCAAAGCGCTCGCAGAGCGTGAACGCGTCCGCAACAGAGCCGGCGAAGCCGACGACGACCTGCCCGTTATAGATGCGCCTTACCTTCTTGGCAGTTCCCTTGAAAACCGTTTTCTCGCCCATAGTCACCTGCCCGTCGCCCGCTATTGCCACATGGCCGTCGCGAAGCACACCGCAGATGGTAGTTCCGTGGAATTCGCTCATATTGTCCTCCTAATCATAAAGAAAGTTTTATTTCATCAATTGCGGCAAGCGCCCTGTCCGCAAGCGCCTGATAGCGCTTCTGCCTGTCCTTAATCCTGTCAAAGCTCGCGTCCAGAAGCCCGAAGCTTGCGTTCATCGGCTGAAAATCGCTGTTCTGCGCCGCTGCATACGAGCCTAAAGCGCCTATTTCGGTTGAGCGCGGGAAGATAATATCCTCCTTGCCCTCAAGCCTGCGGGCAAGCGTTATTCCCGCGATAAGCCCGCTTGCGGCGCTTTCGACATAGCCCTCAACGCCCGTCATCTGCCCCGCGAAGAACAAGTCGCGCCTTGTGATAGTTCCGAAATTCCTGTCAAGAAAGCCGGGAGATTGCAGAAAGGTGTTGCGGTGCATAACCCCGAAGCGGGAGAATGCCGCGTTTTCAAGCCCCGGAATCAAGCCGAAAACGCGCTTCTGCTCCGGAAAGGTGAGCCGCGTCTGAAAGCCGACAAGGTTCAGGAGCGTTCCCGCTTCGTTATCCTGCCTGAGCTGCACGTTGGCAAAGGGCTTTTTGCCCGTTCTCGGGTCAACAATGCCCGCGGGCTTCAAGGGTCCGTAGGCAAGCGCCATTTCGCCGCGCTTCGCCATGCTCTCAACGGGCATACAGCCCTCGAAGACCATGTTTTCCTCAAAGCCGTGAACCGGCGCGGTTTCAGCCTCGCACAGCGCCTTGACGAAGGCAAAATACTCGTCCCGCGTCATCGGCGAATTATAGTAATCCTCGCCGTGCTCATAGCGGCTCTGCGTGAAAATTTTGCTCATATCAAGGCTTTCGCGGGTAACGATAGGCGCGGCGGCATCATAAAAATGCAGAAGCCCAAGGTTCGGAAGCTGCGATATGGCGTTAAAAAGGCTGTCGCTCGTGAGCGGTCCCGTCGCGATAATCGCCGCGCCCTCGGGAATCTCCGTAATTTCGCGGCTCACAATTTTGATATTCTCCATCGCGGAAAGCTTATCGGTTACATAGTTTGAGAAGCTGTCCCTATCAACCGCAAGCGCTCCGCCCGCGGGAACACGGGCGCTGTCCGCCGCCTCCATAATAATGCTGCCGAGCCTGCGCATTTCCTCCTTCAAAAGCCCGACGGCGTTGGTGAGCCTGTCGGAGCGGAGGGAGTTGGAGCAGACCAGCTCAGCCATCTTTGCGGAGTGGTGCGCGGGGGTCATTTTTTTGGGCTTCATGTCGATAAGGGTAACAAAAACGCCCCTTTTGGCGAGCTGATACGCCGCCTCAGCCCCCGCAAGCCCGAAGCCGACAACGGCGGCAGTTTTCATTCTTCTTCCTCCTGCGGCGCGGGAACGCTGTGGCGGCAGGTTTCATTGGAGCAGAGGTAGATTGCCTTTCCGCCGTGCTGACGCTTCAAAATCATATAGCTTCCGCACTTTTCGCACTTCTGGCTTACCGGCATTTCCCATGAAACGAAATCGCACTCGGGATACTTTTCGCAGCCGTAGAAGCGGCGGTTCTTCCTGCTCATCTTTTCAAGCAGGCGCGAGCCGCACTTGGGGCAGGGCGCGTCGATAT
>CAZUTB010000351.1:0-2835 GCA_964622905.1 uncultured Oscillospiraceae bacterium
AGCGGCGGCTGTTTGTTAGAGGTTTAGGGCAGCAGAAATCTATGATTTGCCTACAACCCTGCTTGCTCAAAAGTCGTCTATCGCTAGGAAACAAGCGAAACCGGTCAGGAGCGTACTCGGTGGTACGTGACTGACCGATTTTCGCGCTGTTGACACCGCGAGAGGCGGCTTTTCAGTAAGCAGGTTATGCTTTTTTCATAAGCTGCGGCAGTTTCCTCATCCCCGGCAATATCGCCACCAGCATACAAAGCGCCGTGTCGGGAGCGAGGTAGCCGGCGTTATAGCCGATGGTGTAGAGCCAAACATTGGTTCCTTCGGGCGCATAGGAGGCGAAGAACAGAGCGCCGGAGAGAGTCGCCATAGCCCAGCGTCCCAAGCCGCCGACGAAAACGGAGAGCAGAATGAGCAGGGTGTCGCTCATCTTTCCCTTGCCCGCCTTATACACAAGCCCTGCCAGAGCAAGCGCGGCAAACGCAAGAGGATAATCCAGAAGCAGCTGAATAGGATGCACAATTTCAGCGCCCTGAAGGAGCTGGAGCAGACCGTAGCCTGTACCGACAAGCAGCCCGGGCGCAACTCCGTATGCCATAGCAAAGAGCATTATGGGAAGCATGCTTGCGGGAGTTACCGAGCCGCCATAGGTGAATTTGACAATTCGGATGTAGGAAAGCACGAACGCAAGAGCGAGGCAGAGCGCGCCGTTTGCTATCATCCGTGCCGACCATTTGACCTGCTTGCGGCAGATTACCAGCAGCACAGCGCCCATTATCACGAGCGCGGCAAGGATAATCCACGAGGCAAGCGACACCTCGGCGAACTTGAAGGTGAACCAGCTTTTGACCACAGGCGCTGCGGCCGCCTCGGCGGCGGGCGCTTCGGTTACGGAAGCGGCAACGTCAGCCGCCTCGTCACAGAGCAGAGAAAGGAAAGACCCGTACATAAAAATACCCCTTTCTTTTTGAACGCGCCGCACGCCCGTTTTCCTTACCCGCAAGGCATCACGGGAAAGGAAAACCCACGCCCTCAGGCGTGGGAAACGGCAGCAACGCTCCAATCAAGAAAAGGAGTGTCCGCGCTTCCCTTCGGTAGGATGACCTACAACAGGTTCTAAGGGTCCGCCCCGTTCGGGACGATCTCAGCGCTCGACGCGCTCCCCCAGCGGCACATTCATTTTGCGCATCGGTTTCCCAATGCAGCTTAAAGATTATATCAGCAGAGCCTCTTTGTCAAGCGGGAATAAGCCTTTCTTCGTCGAATAAAGATAAAAAACAGAATTAAGGCGGTAGTTTTCCGATGATAAGGCTGACGAAAATACAGGCAAGGCGCTTTATGCTCCTCAAAAGCGGGCTTATAGGCGAGCACAGATTCATAGGCAAGGAGGGCGCGCTTGATTTCGTTCGCGCGGCAGGCTGCATACAGTTTGACCCGGTGGACGTATGCGGAAAGAACGCGGAGCTGACGCTGCAATCGCGCGTTAAGGGCTTTACGAAAAAGACGCTTTCCGACCTTCTGTACAAGGACAGAAGCCTCGTTGACTACCCCGACAAGAATATTGCAATAATTTCCACCGAGGACTGGAAGTATTTTGAGCGTTTCCGGCAGGCGGCGCGGGAATGCGCAAAGCAGTTTGACGAGCTTCCGCCGGTTATTGAAGCGGCGCGGGAATACATAAGCAAGCACGGCGCGGTATGCTCGGACGATTTGCCGATAGAGGGCGAAATCCGCTGGCATTCCGCGATTCACTGGAGCGGTGAGTGGCACGGAAAGACGAAGGCGGCGCGCTCGGCGCTCGAGCAGCTTTATTCTCAGGGCGAGTGCATAATTCACCATAAGGAGGGCTCGCGGAAGTATTACGACTTTGCGGAAAAACATCTGCCGCAGGAGATAATTTCGGCGAAAGACCCGCTGACGAGCGAGGCGGAGCATATGAAATGGCGCGTAAAGCGGCGAATCGGCGCGCTCGGGCTGATGTGGAACAGAAAATCGGACGCGTTCCTAGGAATATGGGGGCTTGAAAACGCCGAAAGAAGCGCGGCGTTCAAAGCGCTTGAGGACGCGGGAGAAATAATTCCCGCTGAGGTTGAGGGAATAAGAGGCGAAATGTATCTGCTGAGGGGCGACGAGGCGCTGCTTGAAAGAGCAATTTCCGAAGAAAAGCTCGCGCCGCGCTGCGAATTTCTTGCGCCGCTTGACCCTATGCTCTGGGACAGGAAGCTCATCAGCTCCATCTTCGGCTTTGATTATTCATGGGAAATATATACGCCTGCGGAGAAGCGCAAATTCGGCTATTACACCCTGCCGATACTCATTGCCGAAAGCTTTATAGGGAGAATCGAATCCTCGGCAGACGCAAAGACAAAGACGCTGACCGTCAAGAATATATGGTTTGAGCAGAATGTCAAGCCAACTCAGGCGCTAAAGAAGAAAATTGAGAAGCACATAGAGCGCTTTGCAAAGTTCAACGGCTGCGATAAGGTAAGCTATTTGCAGGAGCTGTGAGCCGCAGGCGGACAATATATAGCAATGTAAAAGTCAAACCTATACACCAAATTCACACACAAAAGCGCGAGCGGCTATAAACCCGCTCGCGCTGTATTGTACTTAAACACGCATGCTTTATTGGAAGAAATGATAACGGGGTTACGCATCGTACACCATACCTAATTTTACGCGAAACAAGGCGGGAAAACACAGTTTCCCCTGCGGGTAACGATGTTAATTTTGTTATTTTTACAGCATCACAAGCAGGGTTGTTTTCACGACAAGTTCGGGCGGATATTGAATGTTTAGTGTAGTAACATGGTTTACAGTTTGTTCGAGCACATGGTTTACAGT
>CAZUTB010000352.1:0-682 GCA_964622905.1 uncultured Oscillospiraceae bacterium
GTTTATCCCCCGCATTAACGAGCGGTAACAGCTCGCGCATACGCTCATTTGTTATAACGGGAAGCGACGAGGTATCAACTCCGCATATCTCAACCTTGCTGAGCGCCATTTATCAAAGCCCTCCATGCTGAAAATTGAACCGGCTAAACGCCCGCCTGAGCCTATAAGCAAAGTATGACCAATGCGGGCGCGGAGCATTCATCCATGATAGCTCCTTCAGCCGGTGTATCTTTCCAGCTCGCCGTGAAGACGCGAGAGAATACGCTTCTCAAGCCGCGAAATATAGCTCTGGCTGATTCCGAGCTTATCCGCAACCTCCTTCTGCGTGTATTCCCGCGTTTCCCCAAGCCCGAAGCGCAGGCACATGATAAGCTGCTCACGCGCCGAAAGGCGGTGAAGCGCCGTTTTGAGAAGCTGCCGCTCAACATTTTCCTCTATATGGCGGTAAACCATATCCCCGTCCGTTCCGAGCACGTCCGCAAGCAGTAGCTCGTTTCCGTCCCAATCGGTCTTTAGCGGCTCATCAAGCGAAACCTCAAGGCGCAGCTTGCTCGTCTTCCGCAGGTACATCAGCACCTCGTTCTCTATGCAGCGCGAGGCGTAGGTTGCAAGCTTAATGTTTTTCCCGCCGTCAAAGGTATTGACCGCCTTGATAAGCCCGATAGTGCCGATTGAAATCAAA
>CAZUTB010000352.1:692-2827 GCA_964622905.1 uncultured Oscillospiraceae bacterium
CCCGTGTTTTCAAACTTGCGGGCTATGAACACAACAAGGCGCAGGTTATGCTCAATGAGCGTCTGGCGCGCGGAATGCGCAAGCGAGGTTGACAAAAGCCCTATCTGCCTCTGCTCCTCCTCGCGCTCGAGCGGCGCGGGCAGAACGTCCGGCCCGCCGATATAGTATATTTCGCTTTTACTGAGAAAATCGGTAAGCCTGACCTTGGTAAACAGCCCAAGCACCCATGACGGCAGCCTTGCCGAGTCCATAAACATTCCCCCTTAATCCCATTTACTTACGCCGCGGCGCAGAGCGATTCCGGACAAATGTCGGTAAACCTCTGCCTGCCCACGCATATATATGCGCTGCGCTTCTCCCAGCCGTGCCGCATAAGCAGCTCAACCGAATCGGGTCTGACGCACGGAAGGTGCGTGACGCCCGAAACGGTTGTAACGCTGAGCGGAAAAGCGTCCGGCGGCAGATAATCCGCTCCCGGCACGATTCCCGCAAACACCTTGCCCGCCGTATCGCGGCTGAGCATTATAACCGGCGCGCGCTCGCGCCCCGCCAGCAAAAGATTCCCGCTGTCAACAAGCGCGGTGAAGGAATATCTGCGGTAATGGTAATAGAGCCTTACCGCAATGCGCCGCCGCTGCGCAACCCGCCTGACCCTTGCGTATACCGCGGCAAAGCCGAAGGCGCTGAGCCAGACAAGCGAAAGCGCCCACGCCATCGGGACGGAAAGCCGCGCTATATAATCGCAGACTCCCCCGAGTGTGCCGACCGAGAGCAGCAGCACAAGCGCCTGCCAGAAAACGCGCCAAAGCCCGAGAAAGCGAAAGGCAATAAGCGAAAGAAATACAGAAAAAAGCAGGGCGAACGGGAACGCCCGCAGAAACGACAGCGCGGGAAGATAGGAAATAACGGCGAAAATCGCCCCGCAGAGCGAGCCTGTCACCATTCCCCCGCGCCTCGGGCAGCCGTCGGAGAGCGCTCTTGTCAGGCAGAGCGCCGATAAGTCCATAAGCATATTCACAAAAAGAAAAAGCTCAAGCGATATACGCATAGTCTGTCCTCCTGCCAAGAACTATGCTACAATACGCGCGGCGCGATAACGGTCGAAGGCGCGTAAAAATAAACGCGAATTACATCGTTTCCCGCAAAGCGGCACACAAAAAAGCCGAAGCGCGTTTTTCTGCGCCTCGGCTTGCCAATACATATAAAAGAATAATTTTTAGGTCTATAAGTTACTTAACTTCCGGCTTTACTCCCGTAACATTGCCGCTTTCATCGGTAGTATACTTACCGCTTGTCATATCAAGAATGCAGTATCTGTTGCCGAACGGGTCGCTGATAACGGCGCACCTTCCGATGTCAATATCAAAAGGTCCATAATCAACGATAGCTCCCGCGGAAGTGATTTCGGGCAGAGCAGCGTCAACCGAATCAACCTTGAACTGCGCTATCGGGATATTTCGGGTAGTGAGCACAAGCTCCGCAATATCTCTCTCCGGCAAAAGCCCGCAGGAATCCTCGGTTTTCCAGAGTAGCTTAAGCCCCAGCTTATCGCGATAAAAGGCGATTCCCTCGTCGATATTATCCACATGGAAGGAAACGCAGTCAACATTATTGAAAACAGGCTTCATAAATCCTCCGTAAAGCTTATGTCAAGCTATTCCGCAGCCGATGAAAAACTCCCTTAAGGCGTTCCGCATTCTGCCTCCGCCGCCGCTCTTTTTCGGGCTGTCATAGTAATACAAGCCGCTTTCTGAGTCAACAGATAAAGAGTCGAGCGGGAAGCCCTCCGTGCGGGCTTGATGTGGCTTGGAAACGAGCAAAAACGTTCTTCCGTATATCGCCTCATCATCGCGAAAATGCTCGCTGCCGTCCTCCGAGATAAGCCATATTGCGTTATGGTATCTTGCGCGCAGGCTACCGCCGTACTTGGCGGCGAGCGCGGAGTAATGCGCAATCATCTCATCATCGGTAAGAATCCTGCCGCCCACGCGCCGCACATGAACCCCGGGCTGCTCGCCTTCGCTTACTCCGCTAAGGTACAGCCCCGAATCGCACGAGAACACTGGTATGCGGTACTTGGCAAAGTAAGCCCGCGCTTTCGCGCGGGCGTTGCCAAGAGGCTCTGACATACTTTC